>JACVRU010000122.1 GCA_014534295.1 Thermoleophilia bacterium
CCGACCGCCGGGCCCACGCGGCTTCCACCGGGAAGGAGCGCGGGTCGACGTCCCGCCACAGCCGGGCCGCCCGGTCGGCGCCGAGGGCCTCGCCCGCCGTGCGCGCGCCGAGCCGCTCGGCCCACTCGCGGGGCAGCGGCTCGGAGTTGTCGAGGAGCGCGAGCGCCTGCGCCAGCTTCATCCGCCGGGAGCTGCCGACCGGGTGCACGCGGGTCATCGGCAGGAACCGCCCGATCGCGACCGGGTACAGCAGCCGCCGAGCCCAGTCGGGCAGCCCCGCCGGGAAGCCGGCGAAGAAGCCGCGCTCGAACAGGTCGTCGCGGGCGGCGAAGTGGACGCGTTGACCCCGGTCGGCCCAGGGACGCGCGGAGGCGTAGAGGGCTGCGATCAGGATCGGAGCGTCCGTCTCGGCCCTATGGGTGACGACAATCAGAGTCCCGGGCTCGAAACGGAAGCCCTCGGCGCCGTGCACCTCGATCCGGAAGGCGAGCCGGGCGTACGGAGTGGTGCCGAGGCCGACGGCGTGCCAGAGGAGGTGCTTCGCCCGTGCCTCCGCGGTCACGGGTCGATTCTGGCCGACGCCGCCGGCCTGGGTCCGGGACTACTTCGAGATCTCCTCGACGACCTCGCCGGTCGTGCGGTCGTCGCCCTCGAGGGCCACATCCGCCTGCGCGACGATGCCGACGAGCTTGCCGTCCTCCTCGCAGACCGGCAGGCGCCGCACCTGGTGCTTCGCCATCAGCCTCAGGGCCTCCTCGAGGGTCTGCTCGGGATCGATCGTCACGAGGTCGCGGGAGGCGATGTCGCCGACGGTCGTGGACGCGGGGTCCTTGCCCTCGGCAACGACGCGGAGGACGATGTCGCGGTCGGTGAGGATGCCCGCCAGCGAGCCGCTCTCGACGATCGGGATGGGGCCGACGTCCTGGTCCCGCATCGCCTTCGCAGCCTCCTGGACCGTCGCCGAGGGCTCGACCGTGCGCGGGTCGGTCGTCATGACCTCCCGGATCTTCGTGTGGTGATGGTGCGTCATCTGACCCCCTTCGGGTTCGCTCTCGTCCATGCTTACCCGGCCGCCGAGAATGCGAACACGGCGCTAACAAAGTCATCGCACGGATGTGCGAGAAGTCGCACATGCGCCGCCTCCTGCTCGCCACCGCCGCCGCCGCCGCGCTCGCGGTCCCGGTCGCGGTCGCGGCGGACCTCCCGTCGGCGACGGGGATGGCGCAGCGAGGCACGCTGAAGGTGGTCGGCCGCGTGCTGCTGGACGAACGGGGCGGGGAGCTCAAGGGAGTCTGGCTCGACGCGCGGAGGCCCTGCAGCGTGAGGCGGACGCTCCGCGTCTCGTACCTGGCCGACCACGTCCGCGGTGGGACGACGACGCGCAGGCGGGGCACCCGCACCGGGCTCGTCCAGAACTGCGCCGAGGGCGGGCCGAACTTCGGCTTCGACGTCACCGCGCGCGGCCTCGGCATGGCATGCCCGTCGGGCCGGTGGCGGCCGGGCTTCTATTCGATCACCGTGCGGACGTTCGACCCGGCAAGCGGGCTGACCGCCAGCGCGAGCCTCTACCGCCAGGAGACCCGCCGCTGCTGATCCGCGCGTGACCCCCGCTCGGGGTCGGTCGTTGGGACCATGTGGAGCCCGTGTGGTACGGACGCCGGCGTCGGCTCCGCGTCAGCCGGCGCGGGGGTAGGGGGCCGTTGCTCGCAGGCGTCCTGCTCTTGTCGCTGGCGGCCGTCGCGGGCGCAGCGGTCGTGGCCGTCGGAGCGACTCGGTCCGCCGTCCACGACTTCCTCAGCTGCAGCCTCCGCGACGAGTCGATCCGGCCGCTCGGCCGCACGTCGTTCGTGTACGCCGCGAACGGCGTCCCCCTCGGCGCGATCCGTCACGAGTACTACCGCGAGCCGGTCGCGCTCGAGGACGTCTCGCCGTCGCTCGTGACGGCGACGCTGGCGATCGAGGACAGGCGCTTCTACGAGCACGACGGGCTCGACCTGCGCGGCATCGCCCGCGCGGCCGTCCGGAACATCGAGGCGCGGGAGATCGTCGAGGGCGGCTCGACCCTGACGCAGCAACTCGTCCGGAACCTCTACCTGTCGCGCGACCAGACCTGGGAGCGCAAGCGCAAGGAGGCCTGCCTCGCGCTGAAGCTCGAGGAGGAGTGGTCGAAGGAGCGCATCCTGGCCGCCTACCTCAACCGCGCGTTCTACGGCCACCGCGCGATCGGCGTCGAGGCCGCCGCCCGCGCGTACTTCGGGCGCCCCGCGTCCAAGCTCGGTCCCGCCCAGGCGGCGCTGCTCGCGGGGCTCCCGCAGAGCCCGTCGCTGTACGACCCGATCGTGCGGCCGCAGACCGCTCGCGCCCGCCGGAACGAGGTGCTGGCCGCGATGCGCGACATCGGCGCCGTGCCGCCGGAGGAGTACGAGCGGCTCGCCGCCAAGCCGCTCGGCCTCGCGCCGGGGAAGCGCTACACGCAGCGCCGCGATCCCGAGTTCTTCCAGTTCGTCGAGCGGCAGCTGGTCGAGGGGTACGGCGAGCAGCTCGTCCGGCAGGGCGGACTGCGAGTGACGACGACGCTCGTCCCACGCTACCAGCGGCTGGCGCGGCAGGCGATCCGGTCGAACCTGAGCCGCCGGGGCGACCCGGCCTCGGCAATCGTTTCGATCGACCCGCGGAACGGCGCGATCCGGGCGCTCACCCAGGTCGTCCCGGGACGCAGGCAGGAGTTCAACGTCGCCTGGCAGGGACGCCGGCAGGCGGGCTCGGCCTTCAAGACGTTCGTGCTCGTGGAGGCGATGCGGCAGGGAATGAACCCGTACGCGACCCGCTATCGCTCGGCGCCCTTCTCCCATGTCCCCGGCCCCGGCCAGGACCCGTGGGAGCCGAAGACGTACGACGGCGGCTACTACGGGCCGTCGACCGTCGTCCAGGCGACGCTCCGGTCGGACAACGTCGTCTACGCCCGTCTGACGCTCGACGTCGGCCCCGAGCGGATCGCCGAGCGGGCGCGCGCGATGGGGATCACGACTGCCCTGCAGCCGGTGGCGTCGATCGGCCTGGGCGCGAACTCGGTGTCGGTGCTGGAAATGGCCTCCGCCTACGGGACGCTCGCAGCCGGCGGGGTCTACCGCGAGCCGTACGCGATCGAGCGCGTCGTCCTGCCCTCCGGCGAGGTGGACGCGGCGACCTGGAGGCGGAGCTCGAGGCGGGCCGTCCCGGCGCCCGTCGCGTATCACGTCACGCGCATCCTGGAGCGGAACATGAACGAGGGGACGGGGCGGGCAGCGCTGATCGGCCGGCCCGCCGCCGGCAAGACGGGCACCACCGACGAGCACACCGACGCCTGGTTCGCCGGCTACACGCCGCGCCTGTCAACCGCCGTCTGGGTGGGCTATCCGAAGCGGACGCTGCGGATGCTGAACGTGCACGGGATCAGGGTCGCGGGCGGCACCTTCCCCGCGCAGATCTGGGGCGACTACATGGGGCGCGCGCTCCGCGCGAGCCCCGTGGGCTGGCGGCGGCCGGCGGAGAGCTGGGAGTGGCGCCCGTGGCGGCGCGCCCACACGCTCGTCAGTCAGCCTGAGGGTCGTCGTCCGGACGCCGGGGATCCTTCTCCTCGGGATCGGGGCTAGCCGGCTCGGGGAGCTCTTCGTTCCGGTCGTCCTCTCGCGGTACCTTCCCGTGCATGCAGGTCGTCCTACCCGACGAGTCCAAGCTCGAACTCCCGGACGGCGCGACGGGGCTCGACGCGGCGCGCGCGATCGGCGAGCGGCTGGCGAGGGACGCGGTGCTCGTCCGCACCGACGGCCGCGTCCAGGACCTGCGGCTGCCGCTCGACGAGGGCCAGCGGATCCAGATCCTGACGACGCGCGACAAGGACGACCCCGACGCGCTCGCGGTGCTGCGCCACTCGGCCGCGCACCTGCTCGCCGAGGCCGTGCGCCGGCTCTACCCCGGGGTCAAGATCGCGATCGGGCCGCCGATCGAGCAGGGCTTCTACTACGACTTCGAGTTCCCCGAGCCGATCTCCGAAGCGGATCTCGAGCAGATCGAAGCGGAGATCAACCGTGAGCTTGCCGAAGGACGGGAGTGGGCGCGAACGGAGGTGTCCCGCGAGGAAGCGCATCAGCGCTTTCTCGCGGATCAAGAGCCCTACAAGGTGGAGCTCGTCGACACGGCCGAGGGCGGCATCTCCCTGTACACGCAGGGCGACTTCACCGACCTCTGCCGCGGGCCGCATCTCCAGGACTCGCGGCCGATCAAGGCGGTCAAGCTCACCGGCCTCGCCGGCGCCTACTGGCGCGGCGACGAGCGGAACGCGCAGCTGACCCGGATCTACGGCACGGCGTTCTACGCGAGAGAGGACCTCGACGCGCACCTCGAGCGGCTCGAGGAGGCCCGTCGGCGCGACCACCGCAAGCTCGGCGTCCAGCTCGACCTGTTCCATCTCTCCGAGCGCTCGCCGGGGTCGCCGTTCTGGCACCCGAAGGGGATGGTGATCTGGAACGAGCTCGAGGACCTGCGGCGCCGCGAGAACGCCAGCCGCGGCTACGTCGAGGTGAAGACGCCGTTGCTCTACGACGTCGAGACCTACGTCACCTCCGGCC
>JACVRU010000110.1 GCA_014534295.1 Thermoleophilia bacterium
ACCCGGCGGCGCCCGATCACGTCGCCGCCTGGCGGCGGGACGCTCGCGCGGCCGAATCGGGTCAGCAGCGGCCCGGCGAGAAGGATCGACGCCCGGATGCGGCTGCAGAGCTCCGGGTCGAGGTCGGTCTTCTCCACGTCAGCGGCCTGCACGCGCAGCTCGTTCGGACCCGTCCACTCGAGGTCGACGCCGAGGTCCGCGAGCAGCTCGATCATCGTCTCGACGTCCCGGATCCGGGGGACGTTGGCCAGCGTCACAGGCTCCGCGGTCAGCAGGCAGGCGGCTAGGATCGGCAGGGCGGCGTTCTTGTTGCCGGCCGCCCGCACGTGGCCGCTCAACGGGCGGCCGCCCTCGATGACGAAGGACTCCATGACGGTCTCTGCGAGGGCAAGGTTCGTCACGAGAAGCGGGCTATCCTACCGGCCCGTTGGACGTCACACGCGACCGGGCCTGGGCCACCCTCACGCGGTACACGACCAGTGAGGCGCTGCTCCGCCACGCGCTCGCCGTCGAGGCCGCCGTCTGCGCCTACGCCCGGAAGCTGGGGGGCGACGAGGAGCTCTGGGGTGCAGTCGCGCTGCTCCACGACTTCGACTACGAGCTCCACCCCACGCTCGACGAGCATCCGCAGGACGGGGCGCCGATCCTCCGGGACGAGGGCTACCCCGAGGAGGTCGTCGAGGCGGTGCTCTCGCACGCGAACCACCTCGGCCTCCCCCGCGATACGCCGCTGAAGCGGGCGCTCTTCGCCTGCGACGAGCTGGCCGGCTTCATCCACGCCTGCGGGCTCGTCCGGCCAGACGGGATCGATACGCTCGAGCCGCGCTCCGTGAAGAAGAAGCTGAAGCAGCCCTCCTTCGCGTCGGGCGTCAGCCGGGAGGACGTCTACGAGGGCGCCGAGCTGCTCGGGGTCGACCTCGACGAGCACATCGCCTTCGTCACGGAGGCGCTCCGGCCGGTCGCCCCGCAGCTCGGGCTCCGGACGGCCTGACCGGTCCACCCCACCGGGCCTTTCGGGTCGTCGAGGCGGGACTCGCCCGATCTGTCACGGCGTACACGAACACGCTCGGCGACATGCTGCTCGGGCTCGGCGAGGCGACGCTGACCGCGACGATCGCCGCTGGCTACCGCAGGGCGTCGAGCAGCCGCTCGAGGTCCTCCTCCGAGTTCCAGTAGCCGCAGGAGGCCCGCAGCAGGCCGGTGGTCGGCAGGTCGCGGATGACGACGCCGCGGTCGTAGGCGCGCCTGGCGGCCTCCGCCGGATCGCCGTCGGGCCAGCGGAAGGCGACGAGCGTCGCCTGGCCCGGCTCCGTCACGACCTCGTACCTCACGGCCAGCAGCTCCCGGCAGCGGGCGGCCAGCTCGGCGGCTCGTTCGAACCGCCAGGGCGGATGGATGCCCAGCGCCGCCTCCAGGCCGGCGAGCGACGGCGGGTCGATCCAGCCGGAGTCGAAGCGGGCGGCCCCGACCTTCGGCTCGAAGGCGCCGTCCGGCTCGTAGCCCGCCTGGGCGAAGTAGGTCGGCAGGGCCACGCGCAGCGCCTCGGGCTCGGCGACGTAGAGCGCTCCGCTCGGGTCCGGCCCGCAAAGCCACTTCTGCGCGGAGACCGTATACCAGTCGCAGCCCGCGGCGTCGACCGGGATCGCGCCGACGGACTGCGCGCCATCGACTAGCAAGGGCAGGCCGGACTGGTCCTTCAGCTCCCGGACGGGCAGGACGCGTCCCGTCGTCCAGAGCACGTGCGAGACGGCGATCAGGCGGGTACGCGGAGTGACCGCGGCGAGCAGGCGCTCCGGCTCCGGCGGCGCGACGACCACCCGTGCGCCCGAGACGTGGAGCGCGCCGATCAGGCCGAAATGCTCGGAGTCCGTCGTCACGACCTCGTCGCCGGGGCCGAGGCCGAGCCCCGCCAGGACGATGTTGCAGCCGGCCGTCGTCGAGCTCGTGAGAGCGAGCTTCTCCGGCGGCACCGCGATCTCCGCGGCCAGCGCCGCACGGACGCGCTCGCGCGCGGCGAGCATCTCCTCGATGTAGCGCGGGCCGCCCCGGCCCTCCGTGAGGTCCCGATGCCGTCCGCGCTCGATCGCCTCGACCGTCGCGCGTGCGAGCGGCCCGGTCGAGCCCGCGTTCAGGTACGCGTAGCGCTCCAGCACCGGGTACGCGTCTCTCACGTCACCGTCACCTCGACGGGTGCGTGGTCGGAGACGAGCAGGCCGCCGATTCGGCGCCGCTCCTCCGGCCAGACCTCGGCGCGTCCGGTCTCCGCCCCGCGCACGAGCACGTGGTCGATTCCCGCGGCCGGCGCGGAGAAGCCCCAGTCGCGCAGCTCGTCGAGGGCGCGGCCGCGTCGCACGTTGAAGTCCCCGGCCAAGACGGCGACGTCGGCGGGCGTCGCGGTCGCGTCGAGGAAGACGGCGGCCCGCAGGAGCTGCGCGTCCGCCAGCTCCTCGCTCGCGTTCGTGGCGTGGACGTTCGCGAGGGTCAGCGTACGCCCGTCCGGTAGGGCGACGCGGAGCGCCTGGGCGACTCGGCGCTCCCGGAGCGTGCGCGGCCTGAGTACCAGCGTGTCCGTCTGGAGGACGCGCAACGGCGGCGCGACCAGGATGGCGTTCGCCTGGCCTGTGACCGCCGAGCGGAGCAGGCCCGGATTGAGCGCCGTTACCCGCCGCGCGAGCTCGCGGCCGACCGGTCGCCGGCTCGTGACGGCGCCGACCGCGACCATCCCGCTCCAGTCGTCGAGGTACTCGAGCGCCCAAACCGGCACCTCCTGGAGGCAGACGAGGTCCGGATCGCCCGAGGCCGCGAGGCGCACGGCCGGCTCGAGCAGGTTCACCCTGCCCGGCGGCACGGTGTTGCCGTGGAAGAGATTCCAGGTCCGGACGAGGATCGGCACGACACTACGCTTATCGCATGTTCAGGCGGCGTCGCTTCGGCGAGCTGATCTCGAAGCAGCTGGACCTGTTCGAGCGGGAGCACGCGCACCTGATCGAGGCCTGCTCGGAGGCCGAGCGGGCCTACGACCGGGCCGACCGGGAAGAGGCCGAGGAGCGCTACGGCGACTACGTCGACCTCGTCGAGACGGGCACCGAGCTGCTCGCCGAGGTCCGCGACGCGTTCAAGCTGACGCTCGAGGAGCACACGGGGGAGGAGTACGAGGCCGAGTTCAACCGTGCCGTCGTCCGGCGGCTGCCGCGCTTCGGGCTCGAGATCGAGAACCGGTAGCGGGAAGAAATCGCCCCCTTTTCGGCGTCGGGCGATCGTCCCATGATCCTGATCACTACTTCCGACCAGGAGATATGTGATGCGCAGACTGTCGCTCTCGCTGCGCTCGCGCGATCACGCGCCTTTACGTTCCGGACTTCTAGCTCACCGTCGGCCGAACGAGTGGGCTCCAGGCAGGCCGGAGCCCACGTCGGCCTGCTCCGAGACGCGACGGGCTAGCGGCCCGAGCGTCTCCAGGCGCTCGGCGATGATGTTCTGGTTGCGGCCGACCCGCTCGAGCCGGCCGTGGACGAGGACGAGCGGCTCGCCGCGCACGACCGCCCGGTGACGCTCGTAGACCGGCGGCGGGACGACGAGGTTGAACGTCCCGTGCTCGTCCTCGAGGAGCATGAAGACGACGCCGTTCGCGGTGGCCGGGCGCTGGCGCGCGACCGTCATCCCCGCGGACGTTACGCGCCGTCCGTGCGGCGCCTCCCCGAGCTGGATGCTGGAGAGCACCCGCGGCGAGAGCTGGGGCCGCAGGAGCGTCAGCGGATGGACGCCGATCGAGACGCGCGTGGCACGGTAGTCGGCGAGCATGCGCTCCCACGGCGTCTGCTCGGGCAGATCGGGGGTCTCCACGGTCGGGTCGAGCGGCAGGGCGAGCTGCTGCTCCTCGCCGCCCGAGCCGGGGACGGTCTCCGACCGTGGCACGAGCCCGAGCTCCCAGAGCAGCGTCCGCCGCGAGGCGCCGAAGGTCTCACAGGCGCCGCCGCCGACGAGCGACTCGAGCGCCCGCTCGCGGAGCCCCGAGCGCTGGACGAGCTCGCGCAGGCTCGCGTAGGGGCCGCTCCGGTCGCGCTCGGCGACCAGCTGCTTCGCCTGCTCCTCGCCCACCTCGGCCATGTCCGCGAGGCCCAGCCGTACCGCTTCGCCCTCGAGCGCGTGCTCGGCCCGTGAGCGGTTGACGTCGGGCGGCAGCACCTCCACTCCGCGCTTCTGCGCGTCGCGGACGAGCGTCGCCGGCGGGTAGAAGCCCATCGGCTGGGCGTTCAGGAGCGCGCAAAGGAACTCCGCCGGGTGGTGGTGGCGCAGCCACGCCGACTGGTAGGCGAGCAACCCGAAGGCGGCCGCGTGCGACTTCGGGAAGCCGAAGCCGGAGAAGGCGACGAGCTTGTCGTAGACCGCGTCCGCCAGCCGCGCGTCGACGCCCTTCGCCGCCGCTCCGGCGACGAAGCGGGCCCGGTACGCCTCGAGCGCCGCCTCGGAGCGCTTGCGGCTCATCGCCCGCCGCAGCCCCTCCGCCTCCCCCACGCCGAAGCCGGAGAGCGCCATCGCCACTTCCAGCACCTGGTCCTGGAAGACGACGACGCCGAGCGTCTCCCGCAGCGGCTCCTCCAGCAGCGGGTGGTCGGCCGGCGCGCGGTAAGCGGGATTCTCCCGCAGCCGCTGGCGCCGCTCGACGTACGGGTGCACGGCCTTCCCCTGGATCGGCCCCGGCCGGACGAGCGCGACCTGGACGACGATGTCGTCGAGGGTCTCCGGCCGCGTGCGGAGGATGATCTGCATCTGCGCGCGGCTCTCGATCTGGAAACAGCCGACCGTGTCGGCGCGCTGTATCTCCTCGAAGACGGCGGGGTCGTCGAGCGGCACGCGCGAGAGGTCGATCGTCTCCCCGCGCGTACGCGCCACCTGTTCCACGCAGTCCTCGACCGCGGACAGCATCCCCAGCCCGAGCAGGTCGATCTTGAGGAAGCCGGCATCCTCGCAGGAGTCCTTGTCCCACTGGCAGATCTGCCGGCCGGCCATCGCCGCCGGCATCACCGGCACGAGGTCGACGAGCGGCCGGGACGAGATCACCATCCCGCCTGGATGCTGCGAGACGTGGCGCGGGAGGCCGGCGATCTCGTGACACGCCTCCGCGAACGCGCGCCAACGCGGCGACCCGGCCTTCTCCGCGAGCCCCGGGACGAGCTTCAGCTCCTCCGCGACCCGGCGCGCGTTCCAGCCGTCCGTGAGGCGAGCGAGCCGCTCCAGCTCCGCGTGGGGCAGGCCGAGCGCCTTGCCGACGTCCCGGATCGCGCCGCGCGAGCGGTAGGTGGAGAAGCTGGCGACGAGCGCAGCGTGCTCGCGGCCGTAGCGCTCGGTCACGCGGACGATCAACCGCTCGCGGATGTCGCGCGGGAAGTCGAGGTCGATGTCGGGCACGCCTGCAAGCTCGGCATTCAGGAAGCGGCCAAGCGAGAGGCCGGCGGCGACCGGGTCGACGTGCGAGAGGCCGGTCAGGTAGCAGACGATCGAGCCGACGCTCGAGCCGCGCCCGCGGCCGGGCGGCAGGACGTTTCGCGCCACGCTCGGCCCGCGCACCTCGAGCGCGCACTCGCGCGCGAGCTCCAGCACCTCCCAGTGCAGCAGGAAGAAGCCGGCGAGGCCGAGGCGGTCGATCAGCGCCAGCTCCTCGTCGAGGCGCGTGCGCGCGTTGCGCTTGTGTCCGTTCAGGCCGCTGTACCGGTCCGCGAACGCGCGGTCGCAGACGCGGCGGAGCTGCACGACCGCCGGCTCGTCCCCGTCGGAGAAGTCGGGGTACCGGTAGCCGAGCTCCTGCGTCAGGTCGAACGTGCACCGCTCGGCGATCTCCGCCGTGCGGGCGACGGCGTCGCGGTCGAGCGGGAACCGGTCGGCGAGCTCCTGCGGCGCGAGGAGGACGCCCTCGTGGTTGCCGCGGCGCTCCGGCTCGCACGCCTCGAGCGGCGCGCGGCTGCGGATCGCGACGAGCACGTCCTGGAGC
>JACVRU010000017.1 GCA_014534295.1 Thermoleophilia bacterium
AAGGAACGTGCCCGGGAGCTCGACACGCCGCTGGAGACGGGCTCGCGGATCGACGTGATCGCCGCGATCAGCGGCGGGTAGGCAGGCACCGCCTGGTCGCCGTCATTCCCCGCCTTCGTCCCGCTCGGCGGCTTCGGACGCCTCTTCGACCGGGCCGTCGGCCTCACCGGCTGCGGCCGCCGCCAGCTTCCGCTCCTCCTTCTTCTCTTGCTTGCGCGCGCGCTTCTCCTGTACCGCCCGCTCGCGCGCCAGCTTCGAGAACGTCTGCCTCTTCTTGGCGCTCATTCGGCTCCTTCGCTCGCTGACGCCTGAAAGGAAAAGCCCCGCCGAAGCAGGGCTCTCCAGTAGCGGGGGCAGGATTTGAACCTGCGACCTCCGGGTTATGAGCCCGGCGAGCTACCTGACTGCTCCACCCCGCGTCGCAAGGCCGAGTATAGCCTCTGAGACATGGAATCGCTCGTCTGGCTGGGCCTCGCGGTGCTCGCCGCCGCCTTCCTGGGCGGCGTGGCGCTCGTCGCCGTGCAGGCGCTTTCCGCCTACCGGACGGCCAAGGCGGCCGGCGGCGAGCTCGTCGCCGGACTCGACCGCGTGCTCGCCGACGCGGAGCGTCTGACGACCAAGCTGGAGGGGCTCTCGGGCGGGACCGTACGCCTCCAGGCGGCCCTCGACGGCCTCAGCGTCAGCCGCGCCCGACTGAACGTCCTCCTCGAGGCGATCTCGCAGGTGCGCACCGCGTTCTCACGCCTCACGGGCGTCGTGCCGCGCAAGTCCTGATGCGCGTCGCCGCGCTCGACCTCGGCACGAACACGACCCGTCTGCTCGTGGCGGACGTCGAGGACGGCAGCGTCCGCGAGGTCGAGCGCCGCACCGAGATCACGCGCCTCGGGGAGGGCGTCGACGAGCGGCGCAGGCTCCTCCCCCTCCCCATCGCCCGCGTCCGCAAAGTCCTCTCCGACTACCGGCGCGCACTCGAGGAGCACGGTGCCGAGCGCGCGCTGCTCGTGGCGACGAGCGCCGTACGGGACGCGGAGAACGGCGAGGCATTCCTCGGCGAGATCGAGTGGAGCTACGGATTCGCGACGAGACTGCTTTCGGGAGGCGAGGAGGCGGCGCTCGTCCGACGCGGGGTCGCGACCGGCGCCGAGGTGGACGCCGGGACGCTGATCGTGGACCTCGGCGGCGGCTCGACGGAGCTGATCCTCGGCGACCGCCACCTGAGCCTCGACCTCGGGAGCGTCCGCCTGACCGAACGCTTCGGCGAGGACGTCGAGGCGATCCGTGCCCACGTGCGCGAGGCCGCGCTGCCGCTGGAGACGGCCAAGGCGGTCGGCGTCGCGGGGACGGTGACCACGATCGCCGCGCTCGACCTCGGGCTGACCGAGTACGACCCGCAGCGCGTCCACGGGCACGCGATCCTGCGGGACGCCGTCGAGCGAGAGCTCGCTCGCCTGGCCGGGCTGTCGCTCGAGGAGCGTCGGCGGCTGCCGGGCCTCGAGCCGAAGCGGGCGCCGGTGATCGTCGCGGGCGCCGCGATCCTCGCCGAGCTGCTCGCCGTCTACGGGCTCGACGGCATCCGCGCGAGCGAGCGCGACCTGCTCGACGGAGCCGCCCTCGAGGCCGCCGAGCTGCCGGAGCCCGAGGAGGGCGCGGCCCCGCCCGGGGCCTACACCTGCTGCTGACGCTCGGGCTCCTCCTCCGGAGGCCGGTCCTCGGCCAGCCGCCGCTGCACGACCGCCCGCGAGAGCACGCCGACGAGCCGCCCGTCCTCCTCGACGACCGGCACCCGCTCCAGCTCCTGCTCCTCCATGAAGAGGAACGCCTCCTCGAGCCGCATGTCGGCGCGGAGGGTCGCCAGCGGGCGCTCCGCGATCGCCCGCAGCTCGACCCGTGTCGGGTCGAGGCCCGCGGCGACGACCTCCCGCACGAGCGTCTTCCGCGTCACCACGCCCACGAGCCGGCCGCCCTCCACCACGAAGACCGCGCGCACCTCGGGCCGCGCGAGCTCCTGGCCGGCGGCCTGCACGCTCGCCGCCGCGTCACAGGTCGGCGGCTCCGCGACCATCGCGTCGCGAACGAGATCCGTCACTTCGGGGCCCCCGCGGAATACGCAGCATTGCGCGGGGAGATCACGGATAGATGCCCCGCATCTCGAGCGCGCCGGCGACCTCCCGGATCGCGGCCACGAGCGCGCCCCCGCGCAGGCTCATACCCTCCTCGCGGTGCAGCTCCCAGACGCGGTCGAAGGCGTCGCCGAGCATCTCCTCGAGCTTGAAGCGGATCTCGTCGCGCCCCCAGAACAGCCGCCCGAGGTCCTGCACCCACTCGAAGTACGAGACGGTCACGCCGCCGGCGTTCGTGAGGACGTCGGGGAGGACGACGATCCCGCGGTCGGCGAGGATCCGGTCGGCCTCGATCGTCGTCGGCCCGTTGGCGCCCTCTGCGACGATGCGGCAGTCGAGCCGGCCGGCGTTCTCCGCCGTGACCTGGTCCTCGCGCGCCGCGAGCACGAGCACGTCGCACGGGAGCTCGAGCAGCTCCGCGTTCGTGACGAAGTCCGCGCCCGGGTAGCCCTCGAGGACGCCGTGCTCGGCTGCCCAGGCCCGCACGGCGGCGAGGTCCAGCCCGCCGGACGCGTACACGCCGCCGGACACGTCCGAGACGGCCAAGACGGTAGCGCCCCGCTCCTCGAGCTCGCGGGCCGCGACCCCACCGACGTTTCCGAAGCCCTGGACGACGCAACGCTGCTCCCCGAGCGGCAGCCCGAGCTTCCGGCAGGCCCGGTCGGTCACCATCACGACCCCCGCGCCCGTCGCCTCGGGCCGGAAGACCGAGCCTCCGATCGAGATCGGCTTCCCCGTCGTCACCTCGGGCACGGCGTAGCCCTTCTGCATCGAGTACGTGTCCATCAACCACGCCATCGTCTGCTCGTTCGTGGCCATGTCCGGCGCCGGGATGTCCTCCCGCGGGCCGATGAAGGGCGCCAGCTCGGCCGTGTAGCGGCGCGTGATCCGCTGGAGCTCGCTCGCCGACAGCTCCCGCGGATTGCAGCGGACGCCGCCCTTCGCCCCGCCGTACGGGAGGCGCAGGAGCGCGCACTTCCAGGTCATCCAGACCGCGAGCGCGGCGCACTCGCCCAGGGTCACCTCCTGGTCGTAGCGGATGCCGCCCTTCGTTGGCCCGAGCACCGTCGAGTGCTGGACCCGGTAGCCGGGGAAGATTCGCAGCACCCCGCCGTCCATGAGCACCGGCACCGACAGCATCACGGCCCGCTCGGGGAAGCGCAGGCGCTCCGCGGTCGCGTCCGTGATTCCCGCGTGTGGGAGCGCCTCCTCGAACTGCGCCAGCGCCGTTCGGAAGAGCGGCGTGTCCCACTCGAGCCGCTCGACCGTGTCGAGGTCGGTCACCGGCGGGCCGAGCGGTGCGCGGCGAGGTAGTAGCGCTCGACGTACTCGACGACGGCGCGGTGCATCGAGAATCGCGGCGCCAGCTGCTCGATGGACGCCCTCATCATCGCGCTCCAGCGCTCCCGGTCCGCGTAGGCCGGCAGGACCTCGTGCTCGAGCAGGCGGTAGAGCTCCTCCGCGTCCGCGGCGTCGTCCGCGCCCGTGATCGCCCAGCCGACCTCCGGCGAGTACCCCTCCGGCCACCAGCCGTCGAGCACGGAGAGATTCAGCACGCCGTTCATGGCCGCCTTCATCCCGCTCGTCCCCGACGCCTCCTGCGGCCGGCGCGGCGTGTTCAGCCAAACGTCGCAGCCCTGGACGAGCACGCGGGCGAGGCCCATGTCGTAGTCCTCGAGGAAGACGACCCGGTCGCTTCCCCGGCTCAGCGCGACGATCTCCTGCATCAGGTCCTTGCCGCTCTCGTCCGCGGGATGGGCCTTGCCGGCGACGACGATCTGGACGGGCAGCGAGAACAGCCGCTCCGGGTCGGAGAAGACGAGGCCCGCGCGCTTGTAGGTGGCGAAGCGCCGGGCGAGGCCGATCGTCAAGAGCTCGGGATCGAGCCCGGCGCGCTCGACCAGGCGGGCCTTGAGCAGCCGGTGCGCCTCCCAGAGGTCGCCGGCATCCTCGAGCTCGGGTGCCGTCCACGTGCCCGGGTGGACGCCGTTCGTGACGTGGCCGATCGGCGTGTCGATCCCGGCCCACATCCCGCGCGCCACCTCGCCGTGCAGCTCGGAGACGGCGTTCGCGTGGCCGCTGACCCGGAGGGCGAACGGCGTCATCCCGAAGCCGCCGCCGTCCCAGCGGCCGAGCTCGAGGATGTCCTCGCCGAGGTAGCGGGCGACGAGCTCCTGGTCGAAGACCTCGTTCCCCGCCGGCACAGGCGTGTGCGTCGTGAACACGGTCGTCGCGCGCACGCGCTCGAGTTCCTCCCGGCGCAGCCGCTCGAGCGCGAGAAACGCCGAGTGGCCTTCGTTCAGGTGCCAGACGGAGGGCTCGACCCCGAGCGCCGCGAGCGCGCGGACGCCGCCGACCCCGAGCAGGAGCTCCTGGCGGAGCCGGTGCTCCCGTTCGCCCGCGTAGAGGCCGTCCGTGAGGCCGGGCGCGTCGAGCAGGTAGAGGGGGACGCTCCCCACGTCGTGGCGCCAGACGGCCGCCTCGACCGTGTCAGGGCCGAGCTCGACCGAGACGGTCGTCTCGTGCGTCATGCCCAGCGCCTCGGGGTCGACCGGCTGCGGCGCCTCCTGCTGGCGCCCGTCCCCGTCCAGCCGCTGCCGGAAGTAGCCGTCGCGGTAGAGCAGCCCGACGCCGACGAGCGGGAGGCCGAGGTCGGAGGCGGACTTCACGTGGTCGCCGGCCAGGACGCCGAGCCCGCCGGAGTAGATGGGCAGCAACTCGTCCACGCCGAACTCCATGCAGAAGTAGGCGACGAGGAAGTCCTCGAGCCGGCCGTGGGCGCGGCTCCACCAGGGCGGGGTCTGGGCGATCGGCTCGGCTCTGCTCATTCGGTCGTGCGGGGCGTGCTCGCGGGACTCTAGCCCGCACATCAGGCGGGCGAGCCGGCCGCGTCAGCTGCGCAGGGCGAGCGAGAAGCGGCCCAGCCTGGCCTGCTCCTTGCCCTCCCGGCCGCGGCGCATAAGCAAGCGTGCGGTCGCGCCGACCCCGCCGCCGAGGACGAAGCCCGCCCCGATGGAGCCCGCGAGGAGCAGCGGGAGCCGCGCCCTCAGCTTCGCGGTCAGGTCGGCCTCGGCCCGGAGCCGGTCGATCGACCGCGCGAGCTCGTCGCGCTCGACCTCGATCCGGCGGCGGACGTCCTGCTGGGCAGCGTCAGCGTCCGGCATCGTCTCTCAGCGCCTCCGCGGTGACCCGTGCCTCCTGGACGGCCTGCTCCGGCACCGGCGGAGCGCCTCGGCGGAGGGCGCGGAGCGCGATCAGCGCGGCCGGAGCGGCCAGGACGAGGCAGGCGGCCGCCGCCACGAGCAGCGCCGCCCAGACCGGCAGGACGAGCGAGAGCGCGGCGGCCAGGGCGCCCAGGAGGAAGGCGAGCGCGAACAGGCCCAGGACAACCGTCGCCAGGACGGCCCCGGCGCCCAGGCCGAGCGCCGCGGCCTTCCGCTTCAGCTCGAGGGTGGCGAGCTCGACCTCGAGCCGGGCGAGGGCGCTCGCATGCGCGGCGGCTTCCCGCACCGTCGTGCCGACTCCGTTCGCCTCATCGGCGCGGGTAGGCATGACTCCTCCAGTCGACGACCTTCGCGAGCAGCAGCCCGAGCACGAACGCGGCCGCAACGAGCGCGATCGGGCTCGGCCCTCCCTGCGAGGGCCTCGCTGCGCGCGGATCGGGAGCGGGCTCCACGCGAGGGGGGGTCGCGGCAGGCGGCTCCGCGTCAGGCTTGCCGCGCAGGCGCGCCGCCACGAGGCCCGGGCGCATCCCGCGCACGAGCGCGGCGTCCTCGGCCAGCGGACGGGCGAGCTTGGCCTTGAGGCCGCCGCCCGCCGCCGCGCTGCGCGCGAGGTCGTCCAGCCGGCCGGCCGCCCGCTCGATCAGTTGGTCGCCGCGAGTCATCGCCGCGCCGGGGGCTCCTCCTTGGTCGCCAGCCGCCAGAAGGTCGACGACAGCTGGCGCGCGGCGAAAGCCGCGGCTGCCGCGAAGCCCGCGAGGATGGCGCTCCAGAGCAGCTTCCCGATCAGCACGGTGGGCTTCTGCCACCGAGCGCCGGCCGGGAAACGTTTAGCGCCTGCTCTCGGCGAGGGATACGTGACTGGTGCCCACGAAGACCGAGGCGATCCGCGAGGAGCTCGTCCAGCTCAAGGGGGACCTGAAGAGCCTCGCGGTCGTCGTGCGTGAGGATCCGAGCGAACGGGCGCGGAAGGAGCGCGCCTGGAAGCTCCTCTACGGCGGCATCGCCGCCGGGCTGACGCTTGCGAGCAGGCGGCTGGCGGCCCGTGTGTGGTGGGTGCTGACCGGCAGGACGCCGCCGACCAGGCGCTAGGCCGCCTTGTCGGCGGTCGCGACGAACCCGGAGCGGACGACGAGGGCGCTGACCCTGCTCCGCGAAGCGCTCGCGTCCTCCCCCCTCGAGCTCGAAACCGCCGGTGCCGGGGAAGGCCGGCGCGTCCGGGACGAGCTCGTCGCCCAGGTCGACGACTATCTCCTCCCCCGCCTACGCGAGCTGCGCGCGCCGCTGCTGATGGTCGTGGGCGGCTCCACCGGGGCCGGCAAGTCGACGCTCGTGAACAGCCTGGTCGGCTCGGAGGTCAGCCCGGCGGGCGTTCTCCGGCCGACGACGCGCTGGCCGGTGCTCGTCGTCAACCCTGCGGATCTCGCCTCGTTCGAGGGCGACCGGATCCTGCCGGCGCTCTCCCGCACGACCGGTGGGCCGGCGGGCGCCGGCGGCCTGGAGCTCGTCCCGAGCGAGCGGCTCCCGGCCGGGCTGGGGCTCCTCGACTCGCCCGACCTGGACTCCGTCGTCGCGGAGAACCGCGCCCTCGCCCGCCAGCTCCTCGCCGCCGCCGACTCGTGGCTCTTCGTCACCACCGCGGAGCGCTACGCCGACGCCGTGCCATGGGAGCTCCTGCACGCCGCCCGCGAGCGGGGGACGGCGCTGGCGATCGTCCTCAACCGAGTTCCCGACGACGGCCGTGACGAGGTCACCGGGCACTTGCGTGAGATGCTCGCCCGCAACGGGCTCGAGGAGGCGCCGCTGCTGGTGGTGCCCGAGGTGCAGCTCGAGCCGGGCGGCCGCCTGCCCGCCGCCGCGCTCGCGCCCGTCCGGCACTGGCTCGACGAGCTCGCCGCGGACGCGGACGCGCGGGCGGCGCTCGTCCGCCGGACGCTGGCCGGTGCTCTCGCCAGCATCCCGGATCGCGTGGAGGTCGTGGAGCGCGCGCTCGCCCAGCAGGTGGCGACGGCTGCGGAGCTGACGCACGATGTCGAGAGCGCCTATGAGACGGCGCACGACGAGATCGAGCAGGCGGTCACCGGCGGCACGCTGCTCCGCGGCGAGGTCCTGGCCCGGTGGTACGACGTGGTCGGCACCGGCAACCTCATGCGCAGCCTGCAGACGGAGATCGGCCGGATTCGCGACCGCATCCGCTCCGCGATCGCACTGCGGCCCCGGGCGGTCGCCGAGGTCGAGGCCGAGGTCGAGACGAGCGTCGAGGCCGTCGTGCGGGCCGCCGCCGACCGAGCCGCGGAGCGCGCCGTCTCGGCCTGGCGGTCGCACCCCGCCGGGCGCGCTCTGCTCGCCGACGCGCCGCCGCTCGACGCTGTCTCGACGGGACTGCCGGCCGCGGCCGAGGACGAGGTTCGCGCGTGGCAGGGAGACGTGTTCGACCTCGTCCGGCGCGAGGGGGCGGGGAAGCGCACGGGAGCCCGGCTCGCCTCGCTCGGCGTCAACGGGGCCGGCCTGACCGTCATGCTCGCCGTCTTCGTCCACACCGGCGGGCTCACGGGCGCCGAGGTCGCCGTCGCGGGCGGGACCTCCGCCGTCGGCCAGAAGGTGTTGGAGGCGATCTTCGGCGACCAGGCCGTCCGTGAGCTGGCCGCGCAGGCCCGCGACAACCTCCTGACCCGCGTCGACCGTCTGCTGGCCGCCGAGTCGCGGCGCTTCGCGACGCTGCTGGAGCCGCACGCTCACGCGGGGGACAGCGTCGACCGGCTGCGCGAAGCGATGGCCGCGCTCGGCGCGCCCTCGTGAGCGCGAACCTCGACCGTCGGCTGGAAGCGCTGGCGCAGGCGCTCGACCTCGCCGAGGGGAGGCTCGACCCCGCGCTCGTCGACGCGGGACGCCAGGTCGTGGATCGGGCCGGAGTGCGCCTGGGGTTCGGCGTCGAGTCGACGGTCGTCGCGCTCGCGGGCCCGACGGGCGCCGGGAAGTCGTCGCTCTTCAACGAGCTCGTGCGAGCCGAGCTCGTCGACGTCTCGCGCCGCCGCCCGACGACCGCGCAGCCCAGCGCGGCCGTCTGGGGCGTCGCGGAGCCGGCGCTGCTCGACTGGCTGGGGGTCCGGCGGCGGCACCGCGTCGAAGGGAACGGCTCCGCCGGCCTGGTGCTGCTCGACCTCCCGGACTTCGACTCCGTCGAGGTCGAGCACCGGCTCGAGGTCGACCGGCTGATCGAGCTCGTCGACCAGATCGTCTGGGTCGTCGATCCGCAGAAGTACGCCGACGCGGTCTGGCACGAGCAGTATCTCCGGCCGCTGGCGGCCTACGAGGAGGCGATGGCCTTCGTCCTCAACCAGATCGACCTGCTCGCGGCGGACGCCCTCGAGGCGTGCACGGCCGATCTGCGGCGGCTCCTCCGGGAGGACGGGCTCGGACACGCCCGCGTCTTCGCCGTCTCGGCGCGCACGGGCGCGGGCGTCGACGGGCTCAGGCGACTCCTCGCCGACAAGGTCACGGCACGGGCAGCCGCGGCCTCGCGCCTGGCGACCGACGTCGAGGTGGCGGCCGGACGGCTCGCCCCGCACTGCGGGACCGGCCCGCGCCGGGGCGTGGCAGCCGCCGACCGGAAGGCGCTCGCCGCCGCGCTCACCGCTGCGTCGGGCGCACCGGCCGTCGTCCGGGCGGTCGAGGCGGCGCACCGGCGGCGCGGGGCCCTCGCGACCGGGTGGCCGCCCGCCCGCTGGCTGCGCCGCCTGCGGCCCGACCCGCTCGCCCGCCTCGGGATCGGCGACCGTTCGGACGGACGGCGGCGCACGTCCCTCCCCGGCGCGACGGCGGTTCAGCGCGCGCAGGCGGACACGGCCGCGCGGAAGGCTGCCGCCCACGCGACGGACGGCCTACCCGAGCCCTGGCCGGCGCTGGCGCGCAGCGCCGCCACGCGCGCGGAGGACGCCGTCGCCGACCGGCTCGACCGTGCGATCGGGACGGCGAATCTGCACGTCCGGCCGCCTCGCTGGTGGCGGCTCGCGGGCTTGCTTCAACTGGTCCTGGCGGCGGCCGCGCTGGTCGGAGCACTCTGGCTGCTCGCGCTGGCGCTGCTCGGCTTCGTCCAGCTCGACGACGCGGTCCCGCTTCCCGAGGTCGCCGGTCTGCCCCTCCCCACTCTGCTGCTCGCGGCCGGAGCGCTCTCGGGCATCCTGGTCGGCTTCCTCGCGGGAGCGCTCAATGCATCCGGAGCTCGCCGGCGCGCCCGCGCCGCGCAGCGCTCGCTGGAGGAACGGGTCGCTCGGGTCGCCGAGGAGCTCGTCCTCGCCCCCATCGAGGCCGAGCTCGGGGCGCACGACGAGCTGCGCAGCGCACTCGACGCCGCGCGAAGCCCGGGCCCTCGCGGCCTCTGGCCGCTCGGACGCCGCGGCGGCGCTCCCACGGAGGAGCCGGCCGGCGCGCCGAGCCGGTCGGTCGACTAGCGAGGAGCGCCCGCGAACTCAGCCGCTCTTGGCGCGGAGCGCCGAGATCAGCTCGTCCTTCGACATCTCCGAGCGACCGGCGATGCCAGCCTCCTGCGCGCGGGCGTAGAGCTCGTCCTTGGTGAGGTCCTCGAGACGGATCGACTCGGTAGGTCGGCGCGCCTGGCCGAAGATCGCCGCGAGTCGCTGCCGGACCTGCGGCACGCCGAGGAACGAGGCGAGCGCCGCGAAGAGCAGCAGCTTGCGGAAGCGCCGCCTCCGCTTCTTTGCCCTCGCGCGGGCGTACCCCCGCTGGAGGTCGTCCCGCGCCGCGCGCAGCTCGGCCAGGACCTGCCGGTCGCTCTTCAGGCGATCGGCTGCGCTCCTGACTCCCCCTCCGGCGCGGCCGCCGGCTGCGGCAACGTGGGAGAGCGCCGAGATGAGCCTGCGGCGAAACTTCGGGTCGTGCGCGAGCTCGGCGGCGAGCTCGGGCACGTTCAGCACGCTCTCCTTGAGGTTCCGCCCCTCTCTTCGTCCGAGCATGGTGACGGGTTGCCCCGGTCCACGGTCGGCTACACCTGCATCGTCAGCGCCGGTGCTCGAGCAGCCACGCGTAGACGTCGTGACCGGCCGAGAGGTCGTAGGTCCTGCTCCATGAGTCGTGGCCTGCGTCCGGATAGATCGTCAGCCGGACGTCCACGGGCGGCGGGTCGGAGCACGCCTCGAGATCGGCGATCGACTCGGAGATCCGGCTCACCGGGACGAGGTCGTCGCGCTCGCCGTGGAACGCCCAGATCGGCACGCGCCCGGGTGCGCACCCTCCACGGACGAATGCATCCGTGGCGTCGCCTGCGATCAGCACGGCGCCCGGGACGGCCTCGTCGTCGTGAGCGGCCAGATAGTCCACACGCCGATCGCACCGCAACTGATCCCGGTGAGGTAGATGCGGTCGGGGTCCACGTCGTATTGCTCGAGGGCGAAGTCGACGAACGCGTCGACGTGGCGGGCGGCGGGACAGGATGCGTCCGGGGCGTCGTCGTGCTGCGGCATGAGCACGACGAACGGCCTCTCCTCCGGCCACTCGCCGTCCCGGATCAGCCGCGGGATCCCGAGCTTGGAGAGCCGGCGCAGGGCAGCCTCGCTGCCGTCTCCGTTCTCGCCGACGCCGTGCCAGAACACGAGCAGCGGCCGTGTGGTCCCGTCGCCGTAGCCGGGCGGCAGGTACTCGGCGTAGCCGACGGGCGCGCCCTCGACGGATCCGGCCGGCCGAAGCTCGAAGCGCTCCGACGACGGGCCGCCGGGCAGGCCCTCGTCTCCGCCGCACGCTCCGAGGAGCAGCAGGCCGATGGATACGCAGGCAGCACAGCGGCTCACGCGGAGAGCAGTACGCCATCGGCGCGTCATGCGTGGCCTCCGTCCAGTCGGCGAGTGCCGGGGGAGGGACTCGAACCCTCATGGCCCGAAGGCCACCCGATTTTAAGTCGGGCGCGTCTGACCAGTTCCGCCACCCCGGCTCAGGGAATCGTAGGCCTATGTGCCGGGCTGTAAGTCGTCCCGCCGAAAGCGCTCGGGGCCGCGGAAGCCGTAGGCGTCCTTGAACGCGTCGAACGCACCTGCGTCGAAGCCGGGGCAGGTCGCGAGGACGCCCTCGCCGGGGCCGGGGTCCTCGCCCGGCACCGGGTCGGGAGCCGTCCAGGCCGTCAGCGCGACCTTGTCCTCGAGCTCGGGGAGCGGCGCGACGATGATCGCGTTCGGATCGTCGAAGTACCACTCGCTGATCTCCGCGACCGTCGACTCGGGCACGTCCTCGCCGTACTGGACGACGAGGCCGCCGTGCTCGAGGTTGTGGACGAGGCGGAACTGCTCCACGGGCTCGGAGTAGATGTCCCAGGCAGCCGCGACGCCGGAGTGCGGCCCGCTCGTGGGCGGGAACGTGTTGTACTCGAAGTCCTCGTCGAGCTCGTCGACGTGCTGGCGCCCCTGGGCCGGCTTCTGCTCGAGCTCGCACCCCGCCTCGCGCAGCGTGTCCTCCGCGGACGAGCCGCCCCCGAGCAGGACGTACGCCGCGACTGCGCCGGCCGCGATCGCAGCCGCGGCGACCGCGCCCCCCGCGAGGAGCAGGAGCTGGCGGCGGCGGCCCTCGCGCGGCGCGGCCCGCCGCTGCTTCGGCGCCTGAACGCGACGCGGCGGAGGAGGGGTGCGCGACTTCTTCGCCACGACGGCGGCGATCGTACCAGCGGTTCCCGGCCGCGCCGGTCGCGGAAAACCGGAACACTTCGGCGGAACCAGACGAAGGAGGCTCGATGGGCTGGCTCGACAAGATCCTCGGCCGGGGCAAGAAGGCGGCCGGCGACGTCATGGACGACTCCTCGATGCGGCACGAAGGCGCCGCGCAGGAGCGCGAGGGAGCGGCGGAGGACCGCGCCGAGATGCACGAGGAGGCGGCGATGGAGAGCCGCCAGGAAGCCGCCGAGCACAAGGCCGAGCGCGAAGGGACGTAGGCGGGAGCGGGACGAGCGCGGGGCGCCCGGCTCGCCCCGCTCCGTCCGACGCTCTCTCTACCGTTCGCGGGCCATGGTCTTCACGGCCCTCCTCGGCGTCCTCGCGATCGGCTTCCTCGTCGGAGCAGTCGCCGCCTGGCTGGTCGCCCGGTCGCGGTCGCAGGCGGAGCGGCAGGCAGCGCAGCAGGTCCGGGAGGGCCTCACCGAGGCCTTCAAGGCGGCCGCGGCGGACGCGCTTCGCGGGAACAATGAGTCGTTCCTCCACCTCGCCCGCACGCAGCTGGCGGAGCGCGAGCGGGCGATCGAGCACCTCGTGGCGCCCCTGAAGGACTCGCTCGAGCGGGTCGACGGCCAGTTCCGCACCCTGGACCAGGCCCGCAGCGCCCTCGTCGAGCAGCTCCGCACGTTGGCCGAGGGCCAGCAGCACCTCCGGCGCGAGACCGGCAACCTGGCCACCGCGCTCCGCGCCCCGCACGTCCGTGGCCGGTGGGGGGAAGTCCAGCTGAGGCGGGTCGTGGAGGCGACGGGGATGCTCGAGCACTGCGACTTCGTGCTGCAGGCGACGACGCGCGACAACGAGGGCGCGCTGCTCCGGCCCGACCTCGTGGTCCGGCTGCCCGGCGGCAAGCAGGTGGTCGTCGACGCCAAGGTGCCGCTGACGGCGTACCTGGACGCGTGGGAGGCCGACGACGAGGCCGTGCGCGCCGGCAAGCTCGCCGAGCACGCGCGGCAGGTCCGCGATCACGTCGCGAAGCTGAGCGCGAAGGCGTACTGGCGCCAGTTCGAGCCCGCTCCTGACTTCGTCGTTATGTTCCTGCCCGACGAGGCGTTCCTGCGGGCCGCCCAGGAGCAGGACTCGTCGATCGGCGAATACGCCTGGGGATCGAACGTGATCCCCGCCTCGCCGACGAACCTCTTCGCCCTCCTGCGGACGATCGCGGCGATCTGGCAGCAGGAGACGATCGCGCAGAGCGCCCGGGAGGTGCACGCCCTCGGACAGGAGCTCTACGAGCGGATCGCCACGCTCGGCGGCCACTTCGCGGCCGTCGGGCGAAGCCTGGGCAGCGCCGTCGAGCACTACAACCGGACCGTCGGCTCGCTCGAGAGCAGGGTGCTCGTGACCGGGCGCAAGCTCGCCGAGCACGGCGTCACGGGCGAGCTGGAGCCGATCGACTCGGTGGAGGCGCAACCTCGGCCGGTGTCCGCGCCCGAGCTCGTCGGGGCGGAGCAGGCCCCGCGCGCTCTCGACGCAGCCTAGGCCCGTCGCCAGCCCGGCAGGCCGAAGAGATCGCTGCGAAGCAGGCCCGGCCGCTCGCGAAGAAGCTCCTCCGCGTCGCGGGCGCGCGTCTCCTCGACTGCGTCGGCGATCCCGGCCCACCAGCGGCGGGTGAGCTCCGCGTCGTAGCGCTCGGGCGAGCCGAGGGCCTCGCAGTTCCGGCGCGTCGCGTCCGCGACCACACCTGCGCCCTGCTCGCGCCCGTGGCGCCGCAGCAGGACGAGCGCGATGCGGATGTGCTCCTCGTGGGAGACCGGGCGGCCGAGCCCGCCGGCGAGCCACGAGTCGGTCAGGCGCTCGTCCGGGCTCAGTAGCGCAGGAGCGCCCCGATACCCTCGACGGGGTCGAGGTCGCGGCGCCGGCCGACGGCGCGGACGGTGCCGCCGTGGGACAGGGTCTGGTGCACGGCGAGGTCGAGGCCCTCGGGGCGGCGCTCCATCCGCGTGCCGTCCAGCGGGCAGCTGCCGTCCGACGTGGACGCCCGCCCGCAGCGCGGGCACTGGAACGCGTCCCGGTTCGCGCCGTCCTGGAACAGGAGCAGCTCGACGCGCCCGTCCGAGGCGGCCTCCAGCACGTGCTCCCAGCCCGCCGCAGCGCGGCCGTTCCGGCCCGCCTCCTCGCGCCACCGCTCGAGGGCCGCCGCCTCCTGCTCGGCGCGCCAGGCCTCCAGCACGGGCACGGCCAGCTCCAGCAGCCGCGCTGGAGTCGCGTGCGCCTCGGCCTGGGTCCAGCCGGCGACCGCCGCCCTGGTCTCGTGCGACAGGACCTGCTCGAAGTCCGCCCGCATCGGCTCGGGACAGACGATGACGACGCCCGGGCCGTGCAACCTGCGGACCTGCCGGTCGAGGGCGCCGGCGACCCGCCGCATGTGCTCCGCGGAGAGCTGGTCGATGTGGCGCTGGAAGTTGGCCTGCGACCAGCCGCCCTGGTCGTGCCGGCTCGGCTGCTCCTCGCCCTCGTCGACGACCTCGTGCAGGCGCCCGTCGCGGAGGCGGTAGACCTCGCCGCGCTCGCGGCTGACCACGGCGACGAGCGCGCCCTCGCCGCGACCTACGAGCGGTACGAGCGGCGCCAGGTGGAGCTCCCCCGCAACCTTGACCGCGTCGGGCACGTGCTCCGTCAGCGGCAGCGTCTGCCAGAGGTTGTCCAGCCCGTCCGCGAAGACGGCGAGGCCTCGCGACCCCTGGCGGTCGAAGTCGTCGTCGACGTACCGGCGGATCCGCTCGAAGTCCTCGCGCAGGCCGGCCCGCTGGTCGTGCGTGAGCTCGCTCTTCGCAGCCAGCGCGCGCTCGCCCTCGTTCAGCAGGGCGTTCGCGCGCGCGGCGACGTCGCCCGCCGTGGGAGCGACGCTGGGGTCGAGATCGAGATAGAGGCTGATCGCCCGTCCGCGGACGGCCCGGAAGGCCGCCAGCTCCCTCAGCTTCTCCCAACTGACCGTCGCTGCCATTCGCCTCCGTGTTACCAGCGGGGCAGCGATTGTAGTCATACGCTCCGGTCGTGCGCGTCTGGACGATCGGCCACGGGACGCGGGCCGTCGAGGAGCTCGTCGAGACCCTAGGGCCCGCGGGCGTGCGCAGCCTGGTCGACGTCCGGCGCTTTCCGGGCTCCCGGCGCAACCCCCAGTTCAACCGCGACGCGCTGGCCGCGACCCTCTCCGGCGCGGGCATCGCGTACCGCCATGCGGTCGCCCTCGGCGGCCGGCTTGCAGGCGAGCCCGGCGAGGAGCGGTTCGGCTGCATCCGGGTCGCCGCCTTCCGCAGCTACGCCGCGCGCATGGCGACGCCCGGCTGGCAGGAGGCGCTCGAGCGCGAGCTGTCGCAGCCCGACCCCTGCTTCATGTGCGCCGAGACCCTCTGGACGAAGTGTCATCGCCGCCTGATCGCGGAGCTGCTCGCCGCCCGGGGCCACGAGGTGCTACACCTGCTCGGCCCGCACCGGGTGGAGCCCCACCGGCCCTGGGACGAGGCCGACTCCCGCGCCGGCGTCCTTTACCTCTGCGGCGAGCGGGTCGCGTGACGGAAGCTCTAGCCGACTCGTTTCGTTTAATAGTGGAGGCCCGTTACGGGCCATCTTCGGGAAGGGAAGGAAGCAGTGAGCGACGTGCGCAAGCTGATCGTCATCGGCGGGGGACCAGCCGGCTACGCGGCCGCGCTCTACGCGGCCCGGGCGAACCTGGACCCGCTCGTGATCGAGGGCTTCCAGTGGGGAGGTCAGCTGATGATCACGAGCGACGTGGAGAACTATCCCGGCTACGCCGACGGCGTCCTGGGCCCCGAGATGATGCATGACTTCCGGCGGCAGGCCGAGCGCTTCGGCGCCGAGTACCTGACCGACGACGTCACGCGCGTGGACTTCTCCGAGCGCCCCTTCCGCGTTTGGGTCGGCGACGACGAGCACCGCGCCGAGGCCGTGATCGTCGCCACGGGCGCGACCGCGCGCCAGCTGGGAATCGAGAGCGAGCGCCGGCTCCAGGGCCGCGGCGTCACCTACTGCGCCGTCTGCGACGCCGCCTTCTACCGGGGCAAGGAGGTCGTGGTCGTCGGGGGCGGCGACTCGGCGATGGAGGAGGCGGTCTTCACCACGAAGTTCGCCGACAAGGTGACCGTCGTCCACCGGCGCAACGAGTTCCGCGCCTCCCAGATCCTCGAGGACCGCGCCCGCGAGAACGAGAAGATCGAGCTGATGACGCCGTACGTCGTCGAGGACGTGCTCGGTGACGACAAGCTGACCGGCGTCCGGCTCCGGCACGTCGAGACCGGCGAGGCGCAGGAGCTCGCCGCCGACGGCCTCTTCGTCGCGATCGGGCACGACCCGACGACCGCGCTCTTCCTCGACTGGCTCGACCACGAGGAGACGGGCTACCTCGTCACCAGGCCCGGCACGACCGAGACCAACGTTCCGGGCGTCTTCGCCGCCGGCGACGTCCAGGACCACGTCTACCGCCAGGCCGTCACGGCCGCGGGCTCGGGCTGCATGGCCGCGCTCGACGCCGAGCGCTTCCTCGCCGCCCAGGAGGGACGCCTGGCCACTGCGCTCACCGCACCGCGGGACGAGGCGGGAAGCTGACGCGGCTACATTCGTAGCCTCGTGCCGTATTTCATCTGCCCGAACTGCAAGCAGCGCTCGGTCGACCACGACGGCCGGCACGGGCTGTCCCAGGCGCCCGTCTCGTGCGAGACGTGCGGCTTCGGCTTTCTGTTCGAGTTGCTCGAGGACTACTACCCCGGCCCCACCACGGGCTTCGTCGTCTGCGACCAGGCGGGGCGTGTGCTCGCGCTCGGCCGCGGCGTCTTCGAGCTGACCGGCTACCGCGAGCAGGACGTGCTCGGGCGGGACCTCGCCGAGGCGTTCGCCCTCTCCGACCGGACGCCGGCGACCACGGCCCTGGAGTGGGGCGTCCGCCGCTTCGGCGAGCAGCTCGAGCTGCGGACACGGTCGGGCTCGACCAGGGCGGTCACGGCCGACTTCTTCCCGGCCTACGACGGCGACGGCGGACTGCTCGTCGCGCTCGCTCCGAGGTAGTGCCCGAGGTCGCCGTCGTCGGGGGCGGCGTGATGGGCGCGTCGATCGCCTACCACCTCGCGGCCGCCGGCGTCGACGACGTCGTCCTCCACGAGCGCGGCGCGATCGGGTCCGGGCCCACGTCGCGCTCGACGGCCGTCGTCCGCCTCCATTACTCGCAGCCGCTGGTCGTCCGTATGGCCGCCCACGGGCTGCGCGTCTTCGCCTCCTTCCGCGAGACCGTCGGGGCCGTCTCGGGCTTCACGCGCACGGGGCTGCTCGTGGCGGCGCCGGAGTCGGAGAGGGCCGCGCTCGAGCGCAACGTCGCGGTCGGGCGCGGCGAGGGCGCGACGACGGAGCTCCTCCCCGCCGGCGCGCTGGTGGAGATCGAGCCGCGGCTCGCGGCCGAGGGGCTCGCGTTCGCCTTCGAGCCGGAGGCCGGCTACTGCGATCCCTACCTCGTGACCGCCGGCTTCGCGGAGGCCGCGCGGCGGGCGGGCGTGCGGATCGAGGAGGGCAGCCCGGTTAAGTCGCTCTCGGCTCTCGACGCAGGCATCGTGGTCGTCGCGGCCGGACCGTGGACCCCCGCGCTCCTCGCCCAGGTTGGCTACGAGCTCCCGGTTCGCGCGGCGCCGACCGAGATCGGCCGTTACCGCCTGCCGGGGGGGTTCGGCTCGCTTCCGCCGACGGTGGCCGACTTCTCGGCGCGCCAGCTGTACTTCGTGCCCAAGCCGGACGGCGTCCTCGAGGTCGGCACGCTCGACCCCGAGCACGCCGAGCGTACGGTCGATCCCGACGAGTGCCCGGAGGGGGCGAGTCGCGAGACGCTGGCGGCGTTCGGCGACGCGCTCGTCTCACTCCTGCCCGCCGCCGCGGGCGGCCACTGGCGCGGCTCGTGGTCGGCGGTGTACGACGTCACGCCGGACTGGCACCCGGCGATCGGCCACGTCGCAGAGGGCGTGATCGTCGCGGCGGGGTTCTCGGGGCACGGCTTCAAGCTCGCGCCGGCCGTCGGCGCGGCGGTCGCCGAGCTCGTCCGCGACGGCCGCTCGACGAGCTACGACCTCGGCCTGCTTGACCCCGGCCGCTTCGCCCGAGGCGACCTCGTCGCCACGACGTACGGCTACTCGGTGCTCGGCTGAGCGGCGAGGGTCGCCAGCCACTCAGTCGCCTCCCACTCCGGCGACGCTTCGGCGACGTGCGTCGCGAACGTCCAAACGTGACCTTCGGGGTCGACCGCGTGGTAGCGCCGGTCTCCGAAGTCGCGATCCTCCAGCGGAGCGCGGATCTCGGCGCCTGCGGCCACGGCGCGCTCGAAGTGCGCGTCGACGTCGTCGACGTAGACGTGCACGGCCACACTCGTGCCGCCGCCGCGCTTCGGGCTCCGGAAGTCGCCGCCCGGCTGTGCTTCTCGATGAGCCCGCGGACGTACGCCGCATGCTCTGA
>JACVRU010000128.1 GCA_014534295.1 Thermoleophilia bacterium
GAGACCTACGGGCTGACGCGGCCGTTCATGGTGCTCGCCACCCAGAACCCGATCGAGTACGAGGGCACGTAACCGCTGCCCGAGGCGCAGCTCGACCGCTTCACGATGCGCCTCACGCTCGGCTATCCGCCGCTCGCCGACGAGGCGCGGATGTTGAACGAGCAGACGAGCGAGCCGCCCCTCGACACGCTCGAGCCTGTCTCCAGCACCGCAGAGATCGTCGCCCTGATCGACGACGCCAAGCGGGTCTACGTCGAGGAGAGCGTGAATCGCTACGTGGTCGCTCTCCTGCGGCACACGCGGGCCGACGAGCGCCTCTACCTGGGCGCGAGCCCGCGGGCCGGGATCGCGCTGCTGCGGGTCGCGAAGGCGCGGGCGATCTCCGAGGGGCGCGAATACGTCCTCCCGGACGACGTCAAGGCGGTCGCCGAGCCGGTGCTCGGCCACAGGCTGATCCTCGGCCCGGAGGCGCGGGCGGCCGGTCTCGGGCCCGCCGAGCTGATCGCGGACGCCGTCGCGCGGACGCCGGTCCCCGTCTAGTAGTGCGCCTCCGATGTTGACCCGCCGCGGCCGCTTCGCGCTGGCGCTGGGCGGAGGCACGTACCTCGGCGCCTGGGCGTTCGGCGCGCACGTCCTGTACGCGCCCGGCGTCGGTGTGCTGCTCGCGGTCGGCGCCGCCCTCGTCTGGACGAACGCGCTCGCGAGGTCCCTGACGCTCCACCGCCGGCTCGACCGCGACCGTCCGCTCGAAGGGGACGACGTCGTCGTCCGCGTCGAGCTGGAGGCCGACGGCGGGCTCGTCCCGGCGACCGCGGTGCTGAACGAGCCGGTCGGGACGCTCGGCGACCAGGAGGTCGTCGTCGCCCGGGAAGGGCGTTTCCTCCGGGCCGTCTATCGCCTGAGGCGCGTGCCGCGCGGCCGCTACCGCTTCACCGGCGCCCAGGCGATCGTCGAGGATCCATTCGGTCTTGCCAGGCGCGTGCAGCCGCTCGCGGACTCCGCGCCGCTGCTCGTCTACCCGCGGCTTGCCCGCCTGAACGTCCTCTTCGCGGAGCGCGGCCTGCGCGCGCACGGTGGCGGCCGGATCCTCCTCCGCCGGCCCGCGGGGTTCGAGCTGCACAGCGTCCGCGAGTACCAGAGCGGCGAGTCGCTCCGCCGCGTGCACTGGCCCTCCACCGCGCGGCGGCGGCAGCTGATGGTCAAGGAGCTCGAGGACGCGCCGCGGGACGAGATCGTCGTCGTGCTCGACGCCGAATCGGGACACGGCTCGGGGCCGCCCGCGAACTCCAGCTTTGACGCCCAGGTCCGGGCGGCGGGCTCCCTCCTCTGGGCGCACGCGCGGCGAGGTCGGAACGCTCGGCTCGTGCTGACGAGCGGGATGGCGGACGACGCCGTCTCGGTGCGGAACTACGAGCGGGACTGGCCGCGAGCCCTCGAGGTGCTGGCGTCGGCCGAGCAGAATGGGCGCAGGCCCGTCGAGGCGCTGCTCGGCGACCGGGCAGGAGCGGCGACCCATGCACGCGACCTCGCCGTCGTGACCGCGACGCTGCGGCCGGCGCTCGTCGAGTCGCTGATCGCCGGCGCGGCCACACGGCAGCAGGTCTCCCTCGTCTACGTGGACGCTCCGAGCTTCGCCGGGCGGCGGCGGGGCGCCCTCGGCGCCGAAGCCGCGGTGCTCCGCCTCCAAAGCGCGGGGATCGCCGTGGCCGTGCTCCGTCGGGGCGACGATCTCGAGCGCGTGCTCGAGGGCGCGGAGAGCGGGGTCGCTCATGGCTAGGACCGCACTGCTAGCGCTCCTCCCGGCGCTCCTGATCGCGACCGGGTGGCAGAGTCTCGAGCAGCCGGCACAGGGGGGCGAGCTCACGGTCGCCGCGGCCCTCGCGTTGCTCGCGGCGATCGTCCCGTTGCGGTGGCTCCGGATCTGCGCGGAAGCCGTCGCAGCCGTCGCGATCGCGTCCCTGGCGTTCGAGCTTTCGCCGCTCGATGCACGTCCGTTCGACGGCGACCGCGACTTCTTCGGTCCCCTCCTCACGCGCTTCGCGAGCGGAGTGGTCGACTTCTACGAGGTCTCGCTCCCGTTCGCGCCCGGTGAGGAGGCACGGATGCACGGCGTCCTCGTCGTCGCGGTCTTCACCTTCACGCTCCTTGCGGCCCTGGCGATCGCCGCCCGGCGGCCGATCCTCGCGGCCGCGACGACCTTCGCGGGCGCCGCGTGGCCGGTGACCCTCGTTCCCGAGCAGGCGACGACCACCCGGGGCGTGCTGCTGCTCGCCTCGGCGCTCATCCTGCTCGCCGCGCTCCGGCCGGGAGCCCGGCGCGGCGGGGGCCAGGCGCTGCTCGTCGGAGCCGCGGTCGTCTTCTCCGCCCTCGTGGCCGTCAGCTCCCCGTCCGTCGCCAAGGGCGGATTCCTCGACTGGCAGCAGTGGGAGCCGTACAAGCGGGCGGTGAAGCCGGTGAGCGTCCAGTACGTCTGGGACTCGGACTACGACGGCATCGACTTCCCCAAGACCGCGACGACGGTCTTCACCGTCAATGCCCCGCGCCGGGCCCCGTACTGGCGGGCGACGACGCTCGACGTCTTCCTCGACGATCGCTGGCGCGAGGAGTCGCCGCTCCTCGAGCCGGTGAACGACCAGGGACGTGACGCCCTCACCGCCGACACGTACCTGCCGTCACAGGCGTCGGAGTCGAAGAACTGGATGCGCCAGGACGTCACCATCAAGGCGCTGCAGGACCGCCATCTCGTCGCGGCGAGCCAGCCGGTGGCCTTCGACGGAGGCGTGGCCGGCGCCTACGGGTCCGGAATCGCGTACGTCGGACGGCTGGAGCGCGACCAGACGTACCGGGCCTGGAGCTACGCCGCCGAGCCGACGCCGGCGCAGCTGGCCCGGTCGAAGCCCCAGTATCCGGTCGAGCTCACCACCGACAGCCCGTTCCTCGCCGTCGGCGAGGGGTTCGGCGTCCTCCCGTTCGGCGAGCGCGGACGGGAGTCCGCGCTCCGAGAGCTGTTCGCGTTCGACGAGGACCTGGCCGCGTACGAGCCCCTCTACCGGCAGGCCCAGCGCGTCGTCGGCCAGGCCGAGAACCCCTACGCGGCCGCGGTCGCGCTCGAGGCGTGGTTCCGGTCGAGCGGCGAGTTCCGGTACGACGAGAAGCCTCCTGCGACCGAGGGCGTTCCGCCGCTCGTCGCCTTCGTGAGGAGCCACCGACGCGGGTACTGCCAGCACTACGCCGGCGCGATGGCGCTGATGCTCCGCTTCCTCGGAGTCCCGGCCCGCGTTGCCGCCGGGTTCACGAGCGGCCAGTTCGACGAGGACGAGCGCGAATGGACCGTCTCGGACACGAACGCGCATACGTGGGTCGAGGTCTGGTTCCAGGGCTACGGCTGGCTGCCCTTCGACCCTACGCCCGGGCGGGGACGGCTGCGCGCCCAGTACACGGCCTCGTCGCTCTTCTTCGACGCGCCGGGCGCGACCGCGGCGTTCGCGGCCGGCGCCGCCGCGCTAGGGCTCACCGTCCTCCGTGACCGCCTCGGCGGCGCCTCGCCGTCACCGGACGACCGGGCACGCGGTCTCGACGACGGCTCCACGCCCGCTTCGCCCGACGCGGGTGCGGTGA
>JACVRU010000117.1 GCA_014534295.1 Thermoleophilia bacterium
CCGCCAGGCCGGCCCGCGGCCCCGAGCCCAGCCACCGGATGTCGTTGGCGATCTTCGTCTGCGATAGGTCTATTGTCTTCTGGGCGCCCGAGAACTCCACGATCGCGTCCCGCGACGCCTGCGCCTCGAATGGATCAGCGGGAGCGCGCACCCGCAGGCCCGTCTGCTTCGACAAGCTCGTCCGGACACGCTCGGCGAACTCGGGGTGCGTGTTCAGGCCGGTGCCGACGGCGGTGCCGCCCAGGGGCACCTGCCCGAGCCGCTCCAGCGTGGACTCGATCCGCGCGATCCCCTGGCGGACCTGCACCGCGTAGCCCGCAAACTCCTGGCCCAGTGTGACCGGCACGGCGTCCATGAGGTGCGTCCGCCCGGACTTGACGACGTCCCCGAACTCCCTCGCCTTCGCCTCGAGCGAGGAGGCCAGGCGGTCGAGCGCGGGCAGGAGATCCTCGTTCAGCTCGCCGAGCGCCGCCAGCTGCACGGCCGTCGGGAAGACGTCGTTCGAGGACTGGCCCATGTTGACGTCGTCGTTCGGATGGACGTCGTCCCCCGCGACCGCGGCGATCACCTCGTTCGCGTTCATGTTCGAGGAGGTCCCGGAGCCGGTCTGGAAGACGTCGATCGGGAACTGGTCGTCGAGCTCGCCCGCGGCGACGCGGTCGGCCGCTGCGGCGATCCGCTCCGCCTTCTCGGCGTCGAGGAGCCCGAGCTCGCCGTTCGCGCGGGCGGCTGCCGCCTTGATCCGGCCGAGCCAGCGGGCCACCGGCGCCGGGATCGGCTCGCCCGAGACGGGGAAGTTCGCGATCGCCTTCTGCGTCTCCGAGCCCCAGAGCTCGCGCCGCTCGACGGTCTCGCTCACGCCTCCACTCTACGCCAGGCGCTCCCGCAGGCGGGGGTCGAGCGCAGCCTGCACGAGGTCGACGATCAGGTTCGCGAGCACGATCGCGAGCGTGAGCACGACCGTGAGGCCGAGCACGAGCGGATAGTCGCGCGCAAGCACGGCGGCCACGTAGTAGCGGCCGATGCCGGGGATCGCGAACACGTACTCGACGATGAACGAGCCGGTGACGAGATAGCCGAGGAGCGGGCCGAGCGCCGTCACGAGCGGCCCGACCGCGTTGCGGAGGACATGGACGCTCACCACGCGAGGGCGGCGCAGTCCCTTGGCGCGGGCGGCGACGACGTACTCCCGCCCCAGCGTCTCGAGCAGACCGGCCCGCAGGAGCCGGGCGCAGTAGGCGGCGGGGACGAGCCCGAGGACGAAGCTCGGCAGGAGCTTCGAGCGCCAGCCGTCCCAGCCGCTGGTCGGGAACAGCCCGAGGCGCACCGCGAAGAGGTCGATCGCCAATGCGCCGACGAGGAACGCCGGCAGGGCCGCCGCGAGCGACACGGCCGTCCTCGAGCCGGCGTCCAGCGCGCCGCCGGCCCGCAGGCCGGAGACGAGCCCGAGCGCGCCGCCGAGTACGAGCGCCCAGGCGAGCGCCAGCAGGCCGAGCTCGGCGGAGATCGGCCCCTGGTCCCGGATCACGGAGTTGACGGTCCGGGCCCGGAAGCTGTGGGTCGGCCCGAAGTCGAACGTGGCGACCGAGCCCAGGTAGTCGACGTACTGCGCGTGCCAGGGACGGTCGAGGCCGAGGCGCCGCCGCATGTTGGCCTCGATCGACTCCGGCTTCGAGTCACCCTTCTTGTACCAGCCCTGGCTGCCGGACATCCCGAGCAGAGGGGCCGGCCGGAGCGGGTCGCCTCCGATCGCGCGCAGCATCACGAAGAGCAACGTGACCACGAGGAGGAGGACGGGGATCGTCCAGAAGATCCGCCGGAGCGCATACGCCGTCATAACCAGTAATCTAGCTACTCATGGTTACGTCGTACGCCTACTCGATCGAGGGTGCCGTCCTGCCCGTGCGGGTGGCCGGCGACGTCGCCCTCGACTTCTGCAACACGCTCGCCGGCTGGGACGAGGACGACCCGAAGGAGTACCTCTCCGGCTACCGCGAGCTCGTCCTCTGGGCTCGCGAGGCAGGGCTCGTCGACGCAGACCAGGCCGCGCGGCTGGCGGACCGGGAGCCCGGAGCAGTCCTGGCCCGCGCCCGGCGGCTCCGCGCGGCGCTCCGATCGGCCGTGGTGGGCGACGGCGACTGGGAGCTCGTCGCCGCCGAAGCCGAGCGGGCGGCGGCGTCCGCGCGGTTGACGCCGGCAGGCTGGAGACTCCCGGAGCGCGACGAGCTGCCGGTGCTGGCGGTCGCCCGGGCCGCCGCCGACTTCCTGCTCTCCGAGCATCCGCCCGTTCGGGCCTGCCCGGGCCGACAGTGCGGCTGGCTCTTCCTCGATCCCCGGGGCCGCCGGCGCTGGTGCTCGATGGCCACGTGCGGCAACCGCGCCAAGCAGCGCCGGTATGCCGAGCGACTGCGAGGCGGCTAGCGCGCCAGGTCGAGCCGCCGCGGCTCGACGAGCCGCAGCAGGCTCTGCTTCGAGTCCTCGACCGCCGTCCAGCCGAGGTAGCCGCAGCGCGGGCACTCGCTCTCCTGGACGTGCTGCCACGCGACGTGCTCGAGCCGGTGGGCCTCACCGCAGCGGAGGCAGACGACGTCGAGGTGCGGCATGCTGCACCTTTCGGCAGAAATGAGCAGAAACCTTAGGACTCGGTTGCGGCGGCGAGCAGCTCGTCCCAGGAGCAGAGCTTCACGCGCGGGCGGCCCAGCGGCTCCCCGCGAGAGCGCTCGAGCGCGTCGATCGCCTCCCACCCGGCGTAGATCACGGGCCGCGCCCCGCGCTCGACGAGCAGGTCGACCAGCGCGTCGGCCGGCGCGTCCGACCGAGGCAGCTTCCCGGTCCTCGCGTCCTCGAGCAGGAGCTCGACCGTCTCGGTGGCGTCCTTCTTGTTCGTGCCGATCACGCCGGTGGGACCCCGCTTGATCCAGCCCGCGCAGTAGAGACCGGGGATCGGCTCGCCGGCTTCGTCGAGCACGCGGCCGCCGTCGTTGGGCATCGTGCCCGTGTCCTCGTCGAAGGGGATGTCGGGCAGCGGGACGCCGTGGTAGCCGACGCTCCGGAAGACGAGGCCACACCCGATCGTCTCCCGCTCGTCCGTGGGGACGGCGCGCTCGTCGACGAGCCGGTTCCGCACGACCTCCACGGCCTCGACGCGGCCGTCGCCGAGGATCGCGACCGGCGAGACGCAGAAGCGGAGGCGGACGCTCCTCGGGCTCCCGGCGGGCTCCCGCGCCGCGAACTCGCGCAGGACCTCGAGGTTGCGCCGCGCGTTCGTGTCGCCCTCGAGGCGAGCCTCGCTGACGGGGTCGAGCTCGAGCTCGGCGAGGTCGACGAGGATGTCGGCGCCGGCGAGCTCCCCCATCTCCTTCAGCTCGGGAGTCGTGAACGCCGCCTGCGCCGGGCCGCGGCGGGCGAGCATCACGAGCTCCTCCAGGTCCGAGCCGGCGATCGCCTCGATCGAGGCGTCGGTCGCGTCGGTCGACGCGAGTTCCTCCCGGGTCAGCGCGAGCATGCGCAGGACGTCGAGCGCGACGTTGCCCGCTCCGACGACGGCCACGCGCTCGACCGAGAGGTCGAACTCGAGGTGCTGGTAGTCGGGATGCCCGTTGTACCAGGCGACCAGCTCGGTTGCCGACCAGGAGCCGGGCAGGTCCTCCCCCGGGATCCCCAGCCGCCGGTCCGTCTGCGCGCCGACCGCGTAGACGACCCCGTCGTAGAGCTCGGCGAGGTCGGCCTGCCGGGCGTCGCGGCCGAGCTCGACGTTCCCGAAGAACCGGAAGCCCGGCCGGGCGGCGATCTTCTCGAAGGCCCGCGAGACCTCCTTCAGCTTCGGGTGGTCGGGCGCGACGCCCAGCCGGACGAGGCCCCAAGGCGTGGGCAGCCGCTCGAGCATGTCCACCTCTGCGGGCGGGTCGGAGGCCAGCAGCGCGCCGGCGGCGTAGAACCCCGCCGGCCCGGAGCCGACGACGGCGACGCGGAGAGGTCGGTCGCTCAGTGGGAGCAGCCGGAGCCGCAACCCTGAGCGCCCTCGGGGGCCTCCTCGTCCGGAACCTGGAACGAGTGGCCGCAACCGCACGAGGCGACGGCGTTGGGGTTGTCGATCTTGAACCCCGACTCCTGAAGACCGTCGACGAAGTCGACGGTTGCGCCCTGCAGGTACGGCGCGCTGAATGGGTCGACGACGACCCGGACGCCGTGCTGCTCGAACTCGTGGTCGCCCTCGACGGCGCCGCGGTCGAACCCGAGCCCGTACTGGAATCCGGAGCAGCCGCCGCCCTGGATGGCGACGCGCAGGACCGCGACGTCCTCGGACGGCTCCTCCTGCATCAGCTGGAGGATCTTGGACGCCGCGTTGGGCGTCACGGTCAAGACGGTCTCTTGGCGCTCGATCGTTGCCATCGTGCGGATGATCGTAGCAGGGCGACTCGTGGTCATCCTCCCCCGCCCAGGGAGGTCGAAAACCGCCGACTTTGTAACAGCGGATACCTCCTTGGTTGAGCCGAATCCACCTCTTCTCGTGCCGCTCGTACGAGACTTGGTAAGTTGCCGCCTCGGACTGCTGGAATAGGAGGCGCCGCGGGGGATGCTCGACAACTGGCTGCCCTTCCTGATCTACGGGTTCTTCGCGCTGGCGATCCCCGCGTCGATGATCGCCTTCTCGTTCGTGTTCGCCACGCGGCCGCGGCGGCGGACGCGCGCCCGCGAGCTGCCGTTCGAGTCGGGCGTGTCCACCGGCCCGCCTCGGCAGCACAAGTTCACGATCAGCTTCTACCTGACCGCGATGCTGTTCATCGTCTTCGACATCGAGATCGTCTTCCTCTACCCGCTGGCGACGGTGCTCGGCGAGCTGGGGTGGTTCGCGTTCGTCGAGTTCGTCGTCTTTCTCGCGATCCTCCTGGTCGCGTTCGCCTACGTCTGGCGCAAGGGCGCCCTCGAGTGGTAGGGCGATGAGGGGGCGCCGCAAGCCCACCCGGCTGCGCGACTTCGGCCTCCAGAGCGAGCGCCTCCTGTGGCCGACGAAGGGCCCGGGAGCCTTCGAGCAGGAGGTCGGCGTCGACCAGCTCGAGCAGCGGCTCGGGCTGACGACGGTCGAGAAGGCGGTCCGCTGGGCCCAGGCCAATTCGATCTGGCCGGACACGTTCGGGCTCGCCTGCTGCGCGATCGAGATGATGTCGATCGTCTCGTCGCGCTACGACATCGCCCGCTTCGGCGCCGAGGTCTTCCG
>JACVRU010000030.1 GCA_014534295.1 Thermoleophilia bacterium
ACATCGCGTTGTCGACCATCGCCCGCTCGCCCGGGTCCTGCGGGTAGAAGCGGTCGAGGCCGTGCTTGTTGCAGAGGTAGGCCATGATCGCGCAGCTCTCGCCCAGCGTCCCGCGCGGCAGGTCGGCGTCCTCGAGCGTCGGCGTCAGATGGATCGGGTACTTGGCCAGATACTCGGGCCCGGTCGTGTGGCCCCAGACGTCGACCTCCTCCGCGTCGAGCCCGGCGGCCCGCGTGAAGATCCGAACGGTGAGGTTGTTCACGCTCGGCTTGAGGATGTTCAGCGTGTAGCCCATTCCTGCCTCCCGCTTTCGTAGGGATCCGTCGGGTCGCGATCGTCCGACAGCGACTCGCGCCCGCGCCTGACCAGCAGCTCGATCGCGTCGGCCAGGTGCTCCTCGTCGATGTTGTAGTCGCCGCGCTCGACCCGGAGCCTGTGCGCCTCGAGCAGCACGTCGGCGTGCGTGTGACCCTGCGGCGGCTCGAAGCGGTACGAGGCCATCTCGATGAGCAAGCCCAGTGGGTCCTCGAAGTAGATCGAGTCCATGAAGCCCCGGTCCTTGACGCCGCTGTGGCGGATGCCGCGCTCGTCGAGCCGCTCCACCGCCTGCCGGAACGTCGCCGCCGAGACGGCGAAGGCGAGGTGGTGGACGCACCCGATGTCGGTCGCCGTCCGCGTCGGGTCGGGCGCGCGCTCCTCGTTCGTGAAGACCGTGATCAGGCGGCCGTCGACGGGATCGAAGTAGAGGTGGCTCTCGGACTCGTTGTCGAGGTTCGGCTGCTCGAAGACGAACGGCATGCCGAGCACGCCCTCCCAGAAGTCGATCGACGTCCGGCGGTCGGCGCCGACGATCGTGATGTGGTGGACGCCCTGCGCCTGCAGCTTCCTCACGGCCGCTCCACGAGCGTCGACTTGTACTCGCTCCGCCGGAGCGCGCCCCACGGCACGAGCTCGATGCGCGTCTGCACGACGAGCACGTCCCGGAGTCTCTCACGAATGGCCTCGGCGAGCCGGGCGTCGGCGTCGCGGCCGCGAGCGAGCTCCACCGCGACCGGCAGCGGCGGCTCCTGCTTCACGCCCGGCTGCTCCGGCCGCACGACGACGTTGCCGCTCACCTCCGGGGCGAACACGCCGACGACCTCCCGCACCGCCGACGGGAAGACGTTGACGCCGCGGACGATCAGCATGTCGTCGGTCCGGCCCACGCAGCGGATCCGCAGGCCCGGCCGGCCGCACGGGCACGGCGACGTCCGTACGTGTACGTGGTCGCGCGTGCGAAAGCGGAGCAGCGGCGCCGCCCGGTGCTGCAGATGCGTGAGCACGAGCTCGCCGCTCGCCCCGTCCCCGAGCGGAAGCGCGGCGCCGCTGTCCCTGTCGATCAGCTCAACGTGCACGAAACCGTGGGCGCCGAGGTGCATGCCGTCCTGCTGCTCGCACTCGCCGAAGAGCGAGACGCCGATGTCGCCGACCCCCATCGCCTCGGTCACCCTTGCCCCCCACCCCTCCTCCAGCCGGGCGCGGAACGCGGGCTCGCCGCCGCCCGGCTCGCCCGCGACGAGGACCCGCTCGACGCTCGAAGCGGCCAGGCCGGGGTGGCTCTCCGCGAGGTGCGCCGCGTACGACGGTGTGAGCACCACCGCCTCGGGCCGGAGCAGCTCGATCGCGCGCAGCAGCTTCGCGGTGTTGCCGGTGCCGACCGGGACGTGCGTCAGGCCGACCCGCTCGAAGGCCGCGAGCGCGGCGCCGGCGACGAAGGGCCCGGCGTCGTAGGTCGAAACGATCGTCTGGCCCGGCCGGACGCCCGAGGCGGCGTAGCTCCGAGCCGAACCGGCGATCCAGTTCTCGAGATCCCCAGCAGTCAGCGGGACGTAACTCGGGTCCCCCGTCGTCCCGCTCGTCGAGTAGATCCGGACGATCTCCCCGGGCTCGGCGCAGAGGTGCGCGCCGATCGGGTTGCCGTCGCTGCGCGTCGCCCGCAGCTCGTCCTTCTCCGTGAGCGGCAGCTCGGCGATCCGGTCGAGCTCGCCCGGCTCGTGCCCCGCGAGCTTCTCGTGGTAGAAGGCGGAACGCTGGAGCAGATAGGCGACCTGGGCCCGGTAGAGCTCGGCGTCCGTCACTCCGCCTCGCCGGCATCCTGTGCCGCACGGGCGAGCAGGAAGCCGATCGGCCGCTCCCGCTCCTCCGCGAGGTGCGCGAGCAGGCCGGCCGTCCGGGCGAGGATCGGCACCGCCTTGACCGCGCCCTCCGGAAAGCCGAGGTCGAGCAGCACCGCCGCGATCGGCATCGACACGTTCATCGTCAGCCCGACCGCCTCGTGGAGCCGTCGCGCCCGCGCGACGTGCCGGCCCGCGACGCCGCGCTCGTCGGCGAGCTCGAGGATCCGTTCCGCGCGCGGGTCGACCGGCTTGTGGAGCGGATGGCCGAAGCCGGGCACCTTCTCGCCGGCGTCGCGGAGCCGGCGGACGAGCGCCTCCGGCTCCTCGTCGGAAGCCAGCAGCCTCGCGCACTCCTCGGCGGTGCCGAGGACGACCGGCCCGGCGCCGAGGATCCCGGCCGCGACGGCGCCGTGGAGCGAGCCCGGGTCCGCGGCGAGGGTCATGCGGGCGGCGACGTTCGTCGGCATCAGCCCGTGCTCGGCGATCGCGACGAGCAGGAGGTCGAGGAAGTAGACCGTGTCCTCCGTCGGCTCCTCCCCCGTTAGCAGCAGGTGGAAGTACTGCGTGAAGGTCAGCCGCCCCATCAGGTCGCCGGCGAGGTCGCGGCCCCGTACCTCGACGCGGTCGGGGAACGCCCTGCTGATCCGGGAACCGGCCACGGACCGATGAATCTAGCCTCCGCGAGGCGTCCACATCCATGGACAGCGAGCAGAGGAGGGAGCATGGGCAGGATCGTCGTCACCGAGTTCGTGTCGCTGGACGGCGTCATGGAGGATCCGGGCGGGGCCGAGGGCTTCGAGCACGGCGGCTGGAGCTTCGAGATCTCGCGCGGCGAGGAGGGCGACCGCTTCAAGCTCGAGGAGACCATGGGCTCGGAGGCGCTGCTCCTCGGACGCCGCACCTACGAGGGCTTCGCCGCGGCGTGGCCGTCCCGCGAGGGCGAGTTCGCGGACAAGTTCAACTCGATGCCGAAGTACGTCGTCTCCTCGACGCTCGAGGATCCGTCGTGGACGAACACGACGGTGCTCCGCGGCGAGCTCGCCGAGGAGGTCGCGCGCGTCCGCGACGCCCACGAGGGCGACGTCGTCGTCCACGGCAGCGCGACGGTCGCGCAGGCGCTGCTCGACGCCGGCCTCGTCGACGAGCTGCGGCTGATGGTCTTCCCGGTAGTGCTCGGTCGGGGCAGGCGGCTGTTCGGTGAGACGAGCGGCAAGCTGCCGCTGCGGCTCGTCGAGTCGCGCACGGTCGGCGACGGAGTCGCGATCCTGGTCTACGCGCCCGCCTAGACGAGCCGCGCGCCGGCGACCATCGCCTCCAGCTTGCGGAAGGCCAGCCCGCGCGGGAGGTACTTCATCCCGCAGTCCGGCGCGACGACGAGCCGCTCCGGCGGAACGACCTCAAGCGCACGCCGGATCCGCCCGGCGACCTCGTCCGGCGTCTCGGCCTCGGGCGAGCCCAGGTCGAGCACGCCGACCACGATCGTCTTGTCGGGGAGCGCGCGCAGCACCTCGGGCTCGAGGTCGGGCTGCGCGGCCTCGACGGACACGTGCGTCGCGGCGCACTCGTTCAGCTCGGCCAGGAATGGATAGCCGGTCAGGCGGTCGTGGACGACGTGCGCGTAGCCGAAGCAGGTGTGGAGGACGGTCTCGCCCTCGATTCCAGCGAGCGCGCGGTCGATCGCCTCGAGCGCGTACTCGCGGGCGGCCTCCGGGCGCGCCTGGAGGTACGGCTCGTCGATCTGGACGACGTCGGCGCCCGCCGCCTTGAGGTCGCGGAGCTCCTCGTTCACCGCCTCGGCGTAGGCGAGCGCGAGGCCGCGGTCGTCCGGGTAGTGGTCGTTCTGGGCCTGCTGGGTCATCGTGAAGGGACCGGGGACGGTGATCTTGATGCGGCGCTCCGTGATCGAGCGGAGGAACTCGACGTCGCGCAGCTCGACCGGCCGGCTCCGGCGGATCGGCCCGACGACGCGCGGGACCGGGTTCTCGTGACCCGTTCGGTCGAGCGCCACGCCGGGCCGGTCGAGGTCGACGCCCTCGAGGGCCGTGGCGAAGCGGTTCGAGTAGCTCTCGCGGCGCATCTCGCCGTCGGTGACCACGTCCACGCCGGCGCGCTCCATGTCGGCGACGGCGAGCCGGGTCGCGTCGTCCTGGGCCTCCTCGAGGTAGGGCGCGGCCACGCGCCAGAGGTCCCGGGCCCGCACGCGCGGCGGGAGCCGCTCACCGAGCCGCTCGCGGTCGATCAGCCAGGCGGGCTGCGGGTAGCTGCCGACGACCGTCGTGACCAGCACGGGCGGTCGAGTCTACGGATCGCGTGTCCCTTTGTCGGGGGGACGACCGGACGCCGGTTCGCGGTTTGGATCTCGTCGTGTGGCTGCGGCGCCAGACCCTGCTCACGAAAGCCATGCTCGCGAGCGCGGTGCCCATGGTCTTGCTCGCCGCGCGCCTCGCGAGGGTCGGGGCCGAGAAGATGCGCGCCCGCGCCCCCGGCGAGGCCGAGCGCGCGGCGTCCTCGTCATCCAGCTCGGCACGAGCTCGGCTGCGACTTCGCCCAGGGACTCCTCTTCGGCCGGCCCGCTCCCGCCGTCCAGTTCGAGGGTCTGCTCCGCGCGGTGCCCGAGGAGAAGGTCGCATGACCCGACTCGTCGCCTCGACGCGCTGCGCGACGGGGCGGTCCACGCCTACTTCGCCGACTCGCACGGGCGAGAATCCTCTTCATCGTCCTGGGCGGTGAGCGATTCGCGCTCGACACCGCGGCCCGCGAGCGGTACCGTTCACGGGGTCCACCGTCGACCGGGAGGTGCCGTGATGACAGAGCTGGCGCTCAGTACCTCCACTCGCGAGGCCGCGAGGCTCGACGGCTAATTCTGCTCCGCTCGGGCGTCGCGGCGACACGACGCTCGAAGGAGACCACCTTGACCGAAGGACCCGCGCTCGCCGCGCTCGGCTGGACCGCCGAGCTCGGGGAGCAGTTCGAGACATACGCGGCGGACGGCCTGCTTCCGGGTCGAGTCGTCGCGGAGCACAGGGCCGGCTACGTCGTCCGCGGGGACGCGGAGGTGCTCGCGCGCGCCCGCGGCCGGCTCCACGACGATGCCGCCGTCGGCGGGCTGCTGCCCGCCGTCGGCGACTGGGTGGCGCGGCGCGACCAGACGATCGAGGTCGTGCTGCCCCGCCGGACGTCGATCTCGCGGCAGGTCGCCTTCCGCGAGTCGGACCAGCAGGTGCTCGCCGCGAACGTCGACGTCGTCCTCATCGTCGCCGGGCTCGACGGCGACTTCAACGTCCGGCGCCTGGAGCGGTACCTGACGACGGCCTGGAACAGCGGCGCCTCGCCGGTCGTCGTCCTCACGAAGCTCGACCTCGCGACCGATCCCGACCTGCTCGTCGCCGCCGAGGACGTGGCGATGGGCGTGCCGGTGCTCGCAGTCAGCAGCATCACCGGCGAGGGCGTCGAAGCGCTCGGCGCGCACCTGCGGGCCGGCCAGACCGCCGTCCTGCTCGGCTCGTCCGGCGCCGGCAAGTCGACGCTCGTCAACCGGCTCCTCGGGGAGGAGCGGCTGGCGACCGCCGGCCTCCGCCGCGACGGCCGCGGCCGCCACACGACCCGTCACCGCGAGCTGTTCGCGCTTCCCGACGCCGCGCTCGTGATCGACACGCCCGGCCTCCGCGAGCTGCAGCTGTGGGAGGGCGACCTCGATGACGCCTTCAGCGACATCGTCGAGCTCGCCGCCGGCTGCCGCTTCCGCGACTGCGCCCACGAGAGCGAGCCGGGCTGCGCCGTCCGCGAGGGCATCGATCCGCAGCGCCTCCGGGCCTATCGCAAGCTCCAGCGGGAGCTGCGGTCGATCGAGGCGCGGGCGAACCGCCGGCTCCACCGCGAGCAGAAGCAGCGGTGGAAGCAGCGGGCCCGTGAGTCGAGACGCGCGCGGCGCTACTGAGGCTGCGGGACGACCCGGATGTAGGGCTTCGGAGCCTCCCACTCGCCGAAGAGCTCCTTCGCCTCGTCGTCGGAGACCGAGCCGGCGATGATGACGTCGTCGCCGTGCTGCCAGTTCACTGGCGTCGACACCTTGTGCTTCGCCGTCAGCTGCAGCGAGTCGATCACGCGCAGCACCTCGTCGAAGTTCCGCCCGGTCGTCATCGGGTAGACGAGCACGAGCTTGATCTTCCTGTCCGGGCCGACGACGAACACGTTCCGGACGGTCTGGTTGTCGGCCGGGGTACGCGCCTTCGCGTCGCCGGACGTCTCGGCCGGGAGCATCCCGTACAGCTTCGAGACCTCGAAGTCCGCGTCCGCGATGATCGGGTAGTTGGGCGCGGCGCCCTGCGTCTCCTCGATGTCCTTCGCCCAGCCCTCGTGGTCGCCCGTCGAATCCACCGACAGTCCGATGACCTTGACGCCGCGTTTGTCGAACTCCGGCTTGATCTTCGCCATGTAACCGAGCTCCGTCGTGCAGACGGGCGTGAAGTCCTTCGGGTGCGAGAAGAGCACGGCCCAGGAGTCCCCGATCCAGTCGTGGAACCTGATCCGCCCTTCGGTCGTCTCGGCCTCGAAGTCGGGCGCTGTATCCCCGATCCGCAGTGCCATCTTGCCCTCCCTGTCGCGTGTGCGTTCCCTGCCGACGATACCTACTCGGCGGCCGGGCACCAGTCGGCCAGGTGCGGCGTGTCGACGGCGTCGAACTGGTTCGTGAGGTTCGCGGTGGCCTCCAGCTCGCGTCGGCCCGACGCGGTGACGAAGACGAGCTGGTCGACCTCGGGCCAGACGAAGGCGAGCCACCGGCCGTCCGGGGAGGGCGTCGCGTCGCGGAACGTGCCCGACCCCTCGAAGCGGACGTCTCGGCCGACGACGATCCGGCTCGTGCCGCCTGCCTGGCGAATGTGGGAGCTCCGGGGCGCGAGGAGCGGCTCCCGCGCGACGACCGCGCCGGTGTCGGCATCGACGACCGTCGTGCGGCGGCCCGCGATCACCGCGAGCCGGTGCCGCGCGCCCGGCAGCCAGCGGAAGCCGTCGGCCGGGCCGAGCGCGTGGTCGCCGGTGCCGTCGCCCGCGACGACGCGGAGCGTGCCGCCCGCGAGGTACGCGATCCGCGTGTCCGTCGCCGTTCCGCCCCAGGCGACGTCGGTGATCCCGTTGCGCGCGAGCGTCCAGCGCACCTCCCCGTCCGGCTCCAGGGCCGCGAGCTCGCGCTCCCGCGCTGCGGCGACGAACCGGCCGAACGGCGAGCAGGCGGCGACGCGGTAGTCGCCGAGGCGACGCCTCGAGCCGTCGCGCGAGACGAGCCACGCTCCGGAGTCCGAGACGACGAGCAGCCGCCCGCCCGCGGGCAGCGAGAAGAGCGCCTGCTCGGCGGTCTCGACCCCCAGTGCCTCGCGGACGCGGTCGACGACGGCGCGGCCGGGCGGGGTGACGGCGGCCGCGACGGCCGCGGCCAGCACTGCCAAGGCGACCGCCGGAAGGAGGCGCCGGGGCCGCGCAGGGGCGGGCTCTCGCTCGCCGAAGGCCGCCCGCACGACCGCCCACGTCCGCTCGCGCGCCTCGTGCTCGCCGGGGACGTCGACCCGGCCGAGCCTCACTCGAGCGCCTCCCCCAGACGGTCGAGGCCCCTGCGGATGCGGGAGTTGACCGTGCCGCGCGGCAGGTCGAGCAGCTCGGCGATCTCGCCGGGCGTGTACTCGAGCAGATGCCGCAGGACGATCACGGCCCGGTGCTCCGGCGGCAGCGCCGCGAGGCCCTCCAGGAGTGCCCGCCCGTCCGGGTCCGGCGGCTCGGGCGCCGGCACCTCGGCGGCCAGCTCGGCCTCGGCGCGGAGCCGGCGGGCTCGCGTCCAGTCGATCGCACGGTTGACGACGATCCGGTGCAGCCAGGGCCCGAAGGGGCGCCGCCGGTCGAACCGATCGAGCGAGCGGATCGCGGCCAGGAAGGACTCCTGGGCGATGTCCTCGGCCGCCGCCGCGTCGTGCACGACGAGGTAGGCCGCTCGGAAGGCCCGCGGCCAAAAGGCGCGGAAGAGCGACTCGAGGTCCCCGACGGAGCCTCGCTGGGCGCCCCGTACCCACGCCCGCTCGTCCGACATCGCCCGGCGACTATACGAACGGCCATTCAGCGGGCCATCACGAAGCACGCGTCGTGCGAGGAGCGCGCCGCCCGCACGCGCCGGATCACGCGCCCGTGGCGGTCGGCGACCGACAGCGTTCCCGAGCTCAGCGAGGGTGTGAGCACGAGCCCGCCCGCCTCCTGGACGTTGTAGGAGCCGAGCGGGATTCGCCGCCGCGAAGTGGGGAAGCCGTCGCGGATCCCGCGGCGCTCGAGCGTTCCGTCGTCGCCGCTCGTGACGAAGGCGGCGCCGCCGAGGAACGTGACGTGCTGCGGTGGCTCCCCGGCGGACAGGCGCTTGACGAGCTCGCCCGTGCGAGGGTCGTAGAGCGCGAGCTCTCGCTCGCTCCCCGAGGTCACCCAGACGCGGTCGCGGGTGGCGAAGCCCACGTCGTGCGCGAGCCACGGCGGCCGGAAGCGGCGGACGAGCCTGGGGCGGCGCGGATCGGCGACGTCGACGACGGCAACGTGCCGGGCCTTCATCCCGAGCGCGACCCAGAGCCGCCGGCCGGCGAGGTTCAGCGACACGTGCCTGGCCGGACCGCCGACGTCGACGCGAGCGACCGTCCGGCCCGCGAGCACGTCGACGACCGCCACCTCGCCCGAGCCGGAGTCCGTCACGAAGGCGTGTCGGCCGTCGTGCGACGCGGCCGTGTAGCGCGGCTCGCGGAAGCCGCGGAGCACCTTCCGCACGACGAGGTCGGCCCCGTCGACGAGCGTCAGGAGCCCGAGCTCGCTGTGGGCGACGACCGCGACGTTGCCGACCTGCTCGATCGCCCGGGGCAGTTCGGAGGTGCGGATCGAGCGCAGCCGCCGCAGGCCGGGCAGTTCGTAGGCGACGACGCTCGACTCGAGGTCGGCGGTCACGAGCGCGACCGGGGTGCCGCCCAGGAGCGCGCGGGGCGCGACGAGGCCCAGGGCGGCGCCGGCCAGGAACGCGAGGCGGTCCACGCCCGGGATACGCCGCGCAGGCCGGGAGAGGTCCGGCAGGCTGGAGGGCCTTGCCCCTCGGCGCCTACATCGCCCGCCGCATCCTCTGGACGGTTCCGCTGATCCTCGGCGTGATGCTCGTCACCTTCGCGCTGATGCGCGGCGCCGGCGGCGACCCGTTCAACCCGCCGGAGGGCTTCGGCGGGCTGCCCGAGTCGGAGGCCCGCAAGCTGAGGGCGCACTACCACCTCTCGGAGCCGTGGCTGGTCGAGTTCGCCTACTGGGTCGAGAACGTCTTCACGTTCGAGTTCGGGCCGTCGCTGCTCGTCCGCGACCTCGACGTCGCCGACATCGTCCGGAACGCGCTGCCGGTGACCGTGACGCTCGTGCTCCTCGCGGCCGCGTGGGCGGTGCCGGCCGGGGTCGCGCTGGGCGTCTGGGCTGCGAGCAACCGGAACCGGATCCAGGACCTGCTCGCGACCTCGCTCGCCGCCGTGCTGCTGGTCGTCCCGGTGTTCTTCGTCGTCTTCGTCCTCCGCGAGTACTTCGTCCTGGAGTGGCGGATCGTCTCCGACGGCTGGGAGAAGACGTCGGCCCGTGTGCTCCCCGTGCTGGCGCTCGGGCTCGCCCCCGCGGGCTACGTGGCCAGGCTCGTGCGCACGGCGCTCGTGGACGCCCTCGAGGAGGACTACGTGCGGACCGCCCGCGCGAAGGGCCTCAGGCGGCAGCGGATCCTCTGGGTGCACGCGCTCAGGAACGCGCTCGCGCCCCTGCTCTCGGCGGCGATCCCGATGATCGCCCTCCTGATCACCGGCGCGTTCTTCGTCGAGCAAGCCTTCCGGATCCCGGGCATCTCGAGCTTCTTCGTCACGGCGGCGCAGGCCAGGGACTACCCGATGGTCATGAACCTGACCGTCGCGCTCGCGGTCGTCGTCCTCGTCGCCAACCTCGTCGCCGACGTGCTGCTCGCGCTCGTCGACCCGCGCATCCTCGAGAGGCAGCGCCGGTGAGCTGGAAGACGCTGCTCGGCGGGGCTGCCGTCCTCGCGGTCGTCGCCTACGCCGTGATCGCGCCGCTCGTCTCGCCGTGGGACCCGAACGACGTCGACTTCGATCTGCGCTCGCAGCTGCCGAGCCTCACCCATCCCCTGGGCACCGACATGTTCGGCCGCGACCTCGCGACGCGGATCGCCGTCGGCGGCCGCACCACGCTCCTCATCGCGGGCTCGGCGCTGGGGATCATCCTCGTGGTCGGCTTCCTCTGGGGCACCACCGCGGCGCTCGCGGGCCGGGGCGTGGACTCCCTGATGATGCGGATCGTCGACGGGTTGCTCGCCCTCCCCCGCCTGCCGATCGCGATCGTCGTCCTCGTGGCCCTGAGGCTGAGCGCGGCGACGGTCTGGGGGATCGTGCTCGCGCTCTCGGTCGCGGGCTGGATGCTGACCGCCCGCCTCGTCCGCGGCCACGTGCTCGCGCTCAAGTCCCGCGACTACGTGACGGCGGCGCGCGCGATCGGCTCCAGCTGGCCGCGGATCACGCGGCGGCACATCCTCCCCAACTCGACCGGGATCCTGCTCGTCGCCGTCCTCCTGGAACTCCCCGTCGTCGTCCTCGGCGAGGCCTTCCTCTCGATTCTCGGCCTCGGGCCCCCGGCGCCGGCGGCCACCTGGGGGAACATCGCCTACGACGGCTGGTCGTCGTTCCGCGTCTGGGAGATGCTGGTGGCGACGCTCGCGATCACCGTCTTCGCGGTCTCCGCGAGCCTGTTCGCGGACGGCCTCGCCGACGTCCTCGACCCGCGGCGGCGCGGGCGGCGGGCCTGAGCGAGGAACCGGACGAGCCGGCCGGCCTCGTCCTCGTCGAGGGAGACGGCCGCCTCGGCGACGCCGTGCTCGTCCCAGACGCTGAAGCGGACGTGCCGCTCGTCGCCGAGGTAGCGGGAGACGCGCAGCGCCTTGCCGCGGTCGCGCTCGTGCGCGGCGAAGAACTCGGTCAGCTTCAGCCGCTGCGGCGCGGCGCACCACGGGCAGTAGCGGAACAGCCCCTCGATCTCCGTCCCGCACTGAGCGCAACGCCTCGTCGCCGGCCTCCTCCGGCGCAGAGGCTATACCCGCCGCCTCCCACGCTGAACCCGCCGGTAGGCTGGGCCTCGGATGGCGGAGCAGCGGTGGCAGGCAGTGCGCGTGGACGAGCTCGAGTCGCTCGCGGGGCCGGGGACGCTGCGCTGGACGCCGCTGCGGCGCCACTTCGGCATCACCGCGTTCGGCGTCAACGCCTACACCGCCGCCGAGATCGGCCAGGACGTCGTCGAGGAGCACACCGAGGAGACGCTCGGGCACGAGGAGCTCTACGTCGTGCTCTCGGGCCGAGCCAGCTTCCGGCTCGACGGGGCCGAGCTCGACGCGCCGGCAGGGACGGCGGTCTACATCGGCGACCCGGCCGTCCGGCGCGGCGCGGTCGCGGACGAGCCGGGCACGACGGTGCTCGCCGTCGGCGGCAGGCTTGGCAGCCACGAGGTCTCGACCTGGGAGTACTCCTTCGCCGCCTACGGGCACCTCGCCGCAGGCGAGCTGGAGCGAGGCCTCGCAGCCCTGCGAGCGGGGCTCGACGAGCAGGGCGAGTCGGCCCGCCTGCTCTACGACCTCGCCTGCCTCGAATCCCGCGACGGCCGGCGGGAGGACGCGCTCGGGCACCTCGCCCGCGCCGTCGAGCTCGACGCGAAGTTCGGCGAGCATGCGCGGGGCGACGCGGACCTCGAGGGGATCCGCGACGATCCCCGCTTTCCGGCCTAGCTGACGGCCGTGTCGCCCGGGCGCGGCTCGTCGAGCCCGGTCTCAGGCGGCCCCACCGGGGCCGGCGCGAGGGGGCGCAGGTAGAGCCGGTCGTAGGCGATCGCGGCCACCGCGGCGCCGACGAGGGGGCCGACCCAGTAGAGCCAGGCGTCCGACCAGACCCATTGGACGAGCTCCGGGCCGAAGGCGCGCGCGGGATTCATCGCGGCGCCCGTGAGCGGGCCGCCGGCGAGGATGTCCATGCTGATCGTCAGCCCGATCGCGAGGCCGGCGATCGACTTGAACGTCCCGCGCGGGTCGGCGGCCGTGGCGAACACGACCCAGACGAGGAAGAAGGTCAGCACACCCTCCAGCAGCAGGCCCGAGCCGGCGCCGACGCCGTCCCCGAGCACGGGCACGCCGCCGTCGAGCTGCGAGTCAGGCGAGAAGACGCCGCGCAGCAGGAGGGCCGCGACGGCGGCGCCGGCGAGCTGGGCGGCCCAGTAGGCCGCCGCGAGCCGCGGGACGATCCGCCTCGTGACGAGGAAGCCGAAGGTCACCGCGGGGTTGAAGTGGCCGCCCGAGATGTGGCCGACGGCCGAGACCATGATCGCGATCGCGAGGCCGTGCGCGAGCGCGACACCGACGAGGTCGGCCCCGACCGCGATCGCGCCCATGCCGGCGAAGACGAGCGTGAACGTGCCCACGAACTCGGCGGCTGCGCGGCGGCCGACGCTCTCCTCCATCGGCCGGCGACGGTAACGGGGCGGCCGGACGGAGGCCCCTTGCTACCTTCGACTCGTGGCCTCCCCGCTGACCTGCCCGCACTGCCACAAGGAGTTCTCGGCCGAGCAGATCGGCGCCGGCGCCCAGCGCGGCTTCAAGTGCCCGCACTGCAAGCTGTTCGTGCCGCTCGACCGCACGGCCGAGCCCGAGCCCGCGAAGTCCTAGCTAGAAGGCGTTCTTGAGCCCCTGCGCCTCCGGCAGGGACTCGAGCTTCTTCAGCGTGTTGTTCTCGATCTGACGGATCCGCTCGCGCGTGACCCCGAAGGCGCGGCCGACCTCCTCGAGCGTCCGCGGCGGGTCGCCGTTGAGGCCGTAGCGCATCTCGATCACGTGGCGCTCCCGCGGAGGCAGCGACGCGAGCGCGTTCTCGATGTCCTCGCGCCGCAGCGAGAGCGAGGCGGTGTCGAACGGGGACTCGGCCTGCTCGTCGGGGACGAAGTCGCCGAGCGACGACTCCTCCTCCTCGCCGATCGGCTTCTCGAGCGAGACCGGCAGCTGCGCCATGCGCAGGATCTCCCGCACCTCCTCGGTCGTCATCTCGAGCTCCTCGGCGATCTCCTCCGGCCTCGGCTCGCGGCCGAGCCGCTGCACGAGCTGCCGCTCGATGTGCACGACCTTGTTCAGCTTCTCGACCATGTGGACGGGGATGCGGATCGTCCGCGCCTTGTCCGCGATCGCCCGCGTCACCGCCTGGCGGATCCACCAGGTGGCGTAGGTCGAGAACTTGTAGCCCTTGCGGTAGTCGAACTTCTCGACCGCGCGGATCAGGCCGAGCGAGCCCTCCTGGATCAGGTCGAGGAAGGTGAGGCCGCGGCCGAGGTAGCCCTTCGCGATCGAGACGACCAGTCTCAGGTTC
>JACVRU010000112.1 GCA_014534295.1 Thermoleophilia bacterium
GGCGCGATCCTGGTGCTCGAGGAGCTCGAGCACGCTCGCGCGCGGGGGGCGAAGGTCTACGGGGAGCTGCTCGGCTACGGGGTCTCCTCCGACGCGACGCACATCACGGAGCCGGACCCGACCGGCGAGAACCCGGCGCGGTCCATTCGGAACGCCATGGCCGACGCCGACGTCGACCCGGGCGAGATCGACTACATCAACGCGCACGGCACGTCGACCCCGCTCGGCGACGCCGCCGAGACGCGTGTGATCAAGCTCGCGCTCGGCGAGGAGAACGCACGCGAGACGCCGGTCTCCTCGACGAAGGGTGCGACGGGACACTGCCTCGGCGCGGCCGGCGCGGTCGAGGCGGTCTTCACGGTGCTCGCGTGCCGCGACGGCAAGCTGCCGCCGACGATCAACTACGAGTCCGAGGACCCCGAGTGCGACCTCGACTACATCCCGAACGAGACGCGGGACGCCGACGTCCGCGTTGCCTGCTCCAACTCGTTCGGCTTCGGCGGCCACAACGCCACCATCGTTGTGCGCCGGTGGGACTGACGCCCCACCGGCGGTGCTCGTTGAAGGACGCGCGATCGCCTGCGCGAGAGCGCGGTCTCGCGCAGGCAAGAAGCGGCCCGCTCGTAGTGGTGAAGCCCCTCCGCGCGGGCTGCGCCCGGGCGCTCCGGGAGCGGCCGCCGGTCCCGGGAAGGAGCGCGTCGTGACGGGCCAGATGCTCGGCCTGCGCCCTCTCGAATCTCGCCCGTCCGAGTGAGTTGCTTCTCCGCTATGGAGGCCGTGGTCAGAGCGGCGACGCTTGACGACGTCGCCGAGCTCGTCGATTTGCGGCGCGAGTTCACGTTCGAGGACGGCGCCGGCGAGGAGATGCCCGGCTTCGAGGCCGACTGCCGGGCATTCCTCGAGGCCGCGCTCGCGGGCGATGCCTGGCAGGTCTGGGTCGCGGAGGTGGACGGCCGGATCGCCGGCCACGTGTTCGTCGCCCTGGTCGACAAGGTTCCCCGTCCGACCCGCGAGCATCGTCGGATCGCCTATCTCACGAACGTGTACACGCGGCCAGAGCTGCGCGGGCGTGGGATCGGCGCCGGGCTGGTGGAGCGGGCCCAGCAGGCGGCCCAGGAGGCCGACGTCGAGCTGATGCTGGTCTGGCCGAGCGACGAGAGCGTCGACTTCTACCGGCGCCACGGATTCGAGTCGCCGGGCGAGCCGTTCGTGTGGGAGGCGTGACCCGCAGGTAGGCTCGCCCGATGGAGCATCGACCTCCTCGGACGGGCGAGATCGCGACGGCGAAGTCGAGCATCTCGGCCGTCACGAGGCGATCGTTTCGCGACCTGCGGGAGACCGCGTTCTCCCGCGGGTCAGTCCGGTGCTGGACAGAGGAACCCCCCGGGGGAGAGCCCTGAGGCTCTCACCCGGAGAGCGCTGGGCCACGTTCGACTGCTACGGGACGCTCGTCGACTGGAACGCGGGGCTGCGGGACGCGCTCGGGAGCGACGAGCTGCTCGCGCGCTACCACGAGGTCGAGCCGCAGGTCCAGGCCGAGGACCCGTCGCGCTCCTACCGTGAGGTGATGCGCGAGGGCGCACGTCGGCTCGGCGTCGACGCGGACCCGGCGGAGACGCTACCCGACTGGCCCGTCTTCACCGACGTGAGGCCGGCCCTCGAGGAGGCGCGCGACCGCGGCTGGCGGCTCGCGATCCTCTCCAACACCGACCGCGACCTGCTGGACGCGTCCATCGCGGCGATCGCCGTTCCCTTCGACCTCACGGTCGTCGCCTCGGAGATCGGCTCGTACAAGCCGGCGCCCGGCCACTGGCACGCGTTCGAGGAACGCGTCGGGCGCGTCCCCGACGCCCACGTGGCTCAGAGCCACTTCCACGACGTCGTGCCGGCGCTTTCCCTCGGGATCCCCACCGTCTGGGTCAACCGGCTCGGCGAGTCCGGCGACCCGCAGCCGACCGTCGAGCTCCCGGGCCTCGCAGGCTTGGCCGGCGCCCTGGAGCGGCTGTGAGAGCTCCTCGGCTGGACGACGCGCAGGCCGTGGCGGATCTCGTCAGCCTCCACTCGCCGAACCCGTACGACGTCCTCTGGGTCGAGCGTGAATGGACCGAGCCCGGCTTCGACCTCGAGGCCGACGCGCGCCTCACCGGCGAGGGCTACATCGCCGTCTGGGACGGGCGCGGCGGCAAGGCATGGTTAGACATCGCGGGCGCTCCCGGCGGCGAGCTGCTCGAATGGGCCGAGCGGCGCGCCCGCGAGAAGGGCCTCGTCCGCGCGCTCGGCAGCCGCTGGCAGAGCAACGCGGCCGTGCAGGAGCTGCTCGAGGGTGCGGGCTACTCACTCGTCCGCAGCCACTACCGGATGTGGATCGATCTCGATACGGTGGCCGCCGAGCCGGTCTGGCCCGACGGCCTCACAGTCCGGACGTTCCGGCCGGGCGACGAACGCCTGTTCTACGACGTCCACCAGGAGACGTTCGCCGACCACTGGGAGCACGAGGAGCCGGACCCCTACGAGGAGTGGGTCCACTGGTTGCTCCAGCCGCCTGCGTTCGAGCCCTCGCTCTGGCTCGTCGCGGAGGAGGCCGGCGAGCCCGCCGGGATCGCCATCTGCAACCGGCGCGTCGAGCTGCCGAACCGCGGCTACGTGCAGATCCTCGGCGTGCGGCGGCGCTGGCGGCGGCGCGGCGTCGGCCTCGCCCTCCTCCTGCACGCGTTCCACGAGTTCAAGAGGGTCGGCCTGACCGAGGCCGACCTCGGGGTCGACGCCGCGAGCATCACCGGCGCGACGAGGCTCTACGAGCGCGCGGGGATGCAGGTCGTCGCGGTCGCGGAGACCTACGAGAAGCGCCTGAGGTGAGCCGGCTTCGGGCCCGCTGCCCGTACTGCCGCACGCTGACCGCGGTCGCGGTCGGAGCGGGGTACGAGTGCCATGTCTGCGGGCGGCTCTACCCTGCGGGGCTCGTCCGGGTGCCACGCGCGTGGGGCGAGGACGGCGAGCCGATGGCCGAGGCGGCCGGGCTCGCGCTCCCCTATCCCGAAGCGAGCGTCGTCGAGGAGGACACGCTGGGCGAGCAGACGCTGGCGCTCGCCGCCGACCTCCCCGAGCGGCCGCTCGTCCTCGGCGGCTGCTGCTGCGCCCACGTCGGCGCGATCCAGGGGCTCGCGACCCGCGTCGAGCGGCTCGCCGTCGTCTGGCTCGACGCCCACGGCGACCTGAACACGCCCGAGACCTCGTCCTCGGGCAACGCCTGGGGCATGCCCCTCCGCACTGCCATCGACTCGGGCGCCGTCGCGCCGGAGAACGTGGCGCTCGTCGGAGCCCGCAGCCTCGACCCGTCCGAGGAGGAGTACCTGCGGGACGCCGGCCTCCACCGGGACGACGCGGACGCGGCCGTCGCCGGCGCCGACGGGGTCTACGTCGCGCTCGACGGCGACGTCCTTGGTCGGGGCGAGCTGAGCGCCTTCATGCCGGAGCCCGGCGGCCCGACTCTCGTCGAGGTCGAGCGGCTACTCGCGGGTCTGCCCGCGGTGGCCGGCGCGGGCGTGACCGGCCTGCGGCCCGACCCGCGGAACGTCGAGCCCGTGACGCGCCTTCTGCGTGCCCTCCGCCTGTAACCGGACGGGTCCGGGGCAGGTCTAAACTCACCCAGTCGTGTCCGAGCGGATCGACGTCTCCATCGAGTCCAAGCAGCCCGAGGGCCCCTCGGGCAAGCGCCACCCGAACACGTGCCCGGTCTGCGAGTCGCACTACCGCGATGACGAGCTCGCGGAGGCGGTCTGGGTCTGCGGGCAGTGCGGCCATCACTTCTCGATGCCGGCGCGGGCCCGCGTCGACCAGCTCGCCGACGCGGGCAGCTGGCAGGAGGAGGCCACCGAGATCCGCTCCGACGACCCGCTCGGGTTCTTCGACCTCCGCCCGTATTCCGAGCGGCTCGTCGAGGCCGAGCTGAACACGGGCCTCGGGGAGGCGATCGTCGTCGGGTCGGCGACGATCGGCGGCCACGCCTGCGAGCTCGCGGTCATGGATTTCGCCTTCATGGGCGGCTCGATGGGGAGCGCCGTCGGCGAGAAGTTCTCGCGTGCCTGCGACAGCGCCGCCGAGCGCGGCCTGCCGCTCGTGTCTGTCTCCGCCTCGGGCGGCGCTCGCATGCAGGAGGGGATCCTCTCGCTGATGCAGCTGCCGAAGACCGTGGCCGCCGTCGAGGATATGCACGACGCCGGCTCGCCGCTGATCAGCGTGATGACCCACCCCACGACCGCGGGTGTTCTCGCCAGCTTCGCCACCCTCGGCGACGTGATCATCGCCGAGCCCGGCGCACTCCTGATCTTCGCCGGCCCTCGCGTCGTGCAGCAGACCACACGGGAGAAGCTGCCGGAGGACTTCGCGCTGTCCGAATCCAACTTTCGGCTCGGCCACGTGGACGCGGTCGTGCCCCGGCCCGAGCTGCCTTCCGTCCTGACCAGGCTTCTGGGATTGTTCGCCAATGCGCAGTGAGGCCGAGCTGAGGCTGCGCGAGCGGCTCAGCAAGTTGCGCTCGATGCGGTTACTCAGCGGCGCCCGCTTGGACGGAGAGCTGGAGCGACTCGAGCGGCAGCTCGAGCTGATGCAGGCCGAGCCGACCGAAGAGGAGATCTGGCGTTCCGTCGAGCTCGCCCGGCACCAGGATCGGCCCTACACGCTCGACTACGTCGAGCGGCTCTTCGAGGACTTCTTCGAGCTTCACGGCGACCGCGCGCAGGGGGACGACCAGGCGATCGTCGCCGGGCTGGGCCGCTTCGAAGGGCGGACGCTCGCGGTCGTCGGCCACCAGAAGGGCCGCGACCTGAAGGAGCGCACCGCGCGGAACTTCGGGATGGCCTACCCCGAGGGCTACCGGAAGGCGATGCGCACCATGCGCCTCGCCGACCGATTCGGCTTCCCGGTGGTCACCCTCGTCGACACCCCCGGCGCGTACCCCGGCGTGGTCGCCGAGGAGCACGGCCAGGGCGGCGCGATCGCCGCGTCGCAGGCCGTGATGCTCCGCCTGACCGTTCCGACGGTGGCCTGCATCATCGGCGAGGGCGGCTCCGGCGGTGCGATCGCGATCGCCGTCGCGGACCGCGTGCTGATGCAGGAGAACGCGATCTACTCGGTGATCTCGCCGGAGGGGTGCGCGGCCATCCTCTGGCGGGACGCCTCCCAGGCTCGGCGGGCGGCGGAGGCGTTCAAGCCTGACGCCGCCCACTGCCTGGAGCTCGGCGTCATCGACGGGATCGTGGTCGAGCCCGAGGGCGGCGCGCACGAGGACCACGACGAGGCCGCGCGACTGCTGGGGGAGTCAGTGCGGGAGGCTCTCGACGAGCTCGACGGTGTCCCGCGCGACGAGCTGCGCCGCCGGCGCCGCGCCAAGTTCCGCTCGCTTGGCGTCTACGCGTGATTACCAGGCGTTTTCCGGCCCGCTATCCACAGTCTCCACAGACTTATCCCCGGCTTGTAAACCGGTTTTTGCCCGTCCACGGTCCGAGGCCGGCAGTGCCGGCCCCGGACTTACGACCCCCCATGTGCGGAGACATCTCCGCGCGGGCTCAACACCCGCTGTCTGACACTCACGTGTCCGCCGCTTTGTGATTTGAAACATGGGCAAGCTACGCCCGTGGCGCGGCGGCTCAAAGAGTACGAGCGGAAACGCGACCCCGAGCGGACACCGGAGCCGATGGGCGGAGGCAGGCGCGGGCGCAAGGCGCCCATCTTCGTAGTCCAGCGCCACGACGCGCGCCGGCTGCACTACGACTTCCGCCTGGAGCGCGACGGCGCGCTTGCCAGCTGGGCCGTCCCGAAGGGCGTGCCGCTCGAGCCGGGCCGCCAGCATCTCGCCGTTCACGTCGAGGACCATCCGCTCGGGTACGCGGACTTCGAGGGCGAGATCCCCAAGGGGGAGTACGGCGCCGGCACGGTCGAGATCTGGGA
>JACVRU010000021.1 GCA_014534295.1 Thermoleophilia bacterium
AGTCTGGGCCGTGTCTCAGTCCCAGTGTGGCTGATCGTCCTCTCAGACCAGCTACGGATCGTCGCCTTGGTGGGCCTTTACCCCACCAACAAGCTAATCCGCCGCGAGCTCATCCTCAGCCAGAGGCCGAAGCTACCTTTTCCCACTGCCCCGAGGGGCTGAGGGGCCATCCGGCATTAATCCGGGTTTCCCCGGGCTATCCCGGTGCCGAGGGCAGATTACCCACGTGTTACTCACCCGTTCGCCGCTTTCCCCGGGGCCGAAGCCCCGGTTCTCGCTCGACTTGCATGTGTTAGGCGCGCCGCCAGCGTTCGTCCTGAGCCAGGATCAAACTCTCCGTGAAGAACTGGTTTGCGCCGAAGCGCAAGCCTTCACTTTGAGCTTGTGCTCAAAGGTCGTGCCCGAAGGCACGACGGGTTCGTTTCGATTCCCTCGCGACCAGGCAGAAGCCGGAGCCGCTCGGGTCTCGACGTAAACGCACGCTGTTGAGTTTTCAAAGACCGTGCCACCCGCTCGGCGGCGTGAAAAAGGCCTCCACTCGCGCGGAGGCCCCAGGATGCTAGCGGATCTTCGGTCGTATCCGTTGGCGTCCTCTGGGGGCGCTCCAGTCGTCGAGTTACGGGACTCCTCACACCGCCTCGCCGAGACGGCCAGGGAATGATAGCAGCGCGTCCGCCGATGTCGAGGGTTAGGGCCCGCGGGCGCGGATCCGCACGAAACGGCGCTTTCCGGCCTGCAGCACGGCTCCGTCGAGCTCGGTCGCGGGCACGTCGTAGCCCTCGAGCCTCCGGCCGTCCGCACTGACGCCGCCCTGGTCGATCACCCGCCGCCAGTGGCTCGTGGTCTCGCCGAACGCGCCGGCGAGGAGTTGCGGTAGGTGCACCGTCTCGCCGTCCACCGCGAGCTCGGGCAAGTCCTCCGGCGCCTCGCCCTGCCGGACGACGCGTGTGAAGTGCTCCTCGGCCGCCTGCGCCGCCTCCTCGCCCCACGAGCGCCGCACGATCCAGCGCGCGAGCGCGAGCTTCGCCTCCAACGGGTCGCCCTCGGGCGGCGGCTGCTCCAGCACGAGCTCGTACCACTGCGGCAGCTGGTCGTCCGAGATGCGCATCGTGCGCCCGAACTGCTCCTCCGGTGCCATGCGCAGCGGGATGTTGTTGCCGACCGAGGACGACATCTTCTCGCCGTCCCACGACACGAGCAGCGGTGTGGTCAGCACGATTTGCGGCTCGAGGCCGTACGCCGCCATCACGTCTCGTCCCGTGAGCAGGTTGTACAGCTGGTCGGTGCCGCCGAGCTCGACGTCGGCCTCCACGGCGACCGAGTCGTAGCCTTGCATCAGCGGGTAGAGCAGCTCCGAGATCGAGATCGGCTCGCCCGCCCGGTAGCGCTGCTCGAAGTCGTCGCGCTCGAGGATGCGGGCGACCGTCGTCGTGCGGGCGAGCCGGACGATGTCGGCGTAGGACAGGCCCGCGAGCCACTCGCCGTTGCGCCGGACCTCGGTCCGACCGGGATCGAGGACGACCATCGCCTGCTCGAGGTACGTGTCCGCGTTCCGATCGATCTCCTCGTCGGAGAGCACCGGCCGCTCCGCCGAGCGGCCGGAGGGATCGCCGATCCGCGTCGTGTAGTCGCCGACGATCAGGACCCCTACGTGGCCCTCTTCCTGGAAGGCGCGCATGCGCTGGAGCGGGATCGCGCGACCGACGTGGATGTCCGGCGAGGTGACGTCGATGCCGAGCTTCACGCGGAGCGGCCGGCCGAGCTTCAGCTTCTCCTCGAGCGCCCCCTCGGGCTGGACGTGGACGGCGTTCCGGGTCAGCTCGGCGATGCCCATCGAGCTCAGACTCTAGGCGCTGTGGAACCCCCCGCTTCCCCAGACCCCCTCGCCGAGGTGGGCGCCGACGGCGCCCCCGGCCGCTCCGCTGCCGGGCTACGATCGAGATCCGTGCGGTTCAGGAGAGGCGCAGACCGGGGGCGCAGGCGGCGCCGCATCCGCAAGCTGCGTCTGCTCGCGCTCGTGTCCGCCCTCTGGCTGCTCGGGCTGTCTGCGTTCAGCTTCGGGCTTCTGCAGGCGGTGGCGAGCGAGATCCCCGACCTCGACCCGGCGCGCCAGCCGAGCTTCGAGCGAAACGGCTACGTCTACGCGAGCGACGGCAAGACGGTGCTCGCCGTGCTGCGCGGGTCGGAGAGCCGGGTGCTCGTCTCCTACGAGGAGATCAGCCCGTGGATGAAACACGCGATCGTCGCGATCGAGGACCGGCGGTTCTGGGACCACAACGGCATCGACCTGCGCGGCATCGCCCGCGCCGCGCTCGCGGACGTCCAAGAGAAGCAGGTCGTGCAGGGAGGCTCGACGATCGTGCAGCAGTTCGTCAAGAACGCGTACCTGAAGGACGAGCGCTCGTTCGCCCGCAAGGTGCGGGAGGCGGCGCTCGCCTGGCAGCTGAGCCAGCACTGGTCGAAGCCGCGGATCCTCGCCGCGTACCTGAACACGATCTACTTCGGGAACGGCGCCTACGGCGTCCAGCAGGCGGCCAAGGTGTACTTCGGCAAGGACGCGGCCGGCCTCACGCTCGCGGAGGCGGCGCTGCTGGCAGGCATCCCGGCCGACCCGTCGAGCTACGACCCCGTCGAGCGACCGGAGTCCGCCCGGGCCCGCCGCGCGGTCGTCCTCCGCGCCATGGTCGAGCAGGGCAAGATCACGGCGAGCGAGTCGCGGGCCGCGGGCCGCGAGCCGCTGCCCGACCCGGACGAGGTGCGGCTGCCCGGTACCCAGGGGCCCGCCCCGTACTTCACGAACTACGTGAAGCAGCAGCTGATCGACTCGAAGCACAAGGAGTTCGGGCCGCGGCAGGTCTTCGGCGGCGGCCTGCGGATCCGGACGACGATCGACCTCGGGCTCCAGGACGTCGCGCGAAGGTCGGTCTGGAGCATCCTTCCCGATCCCGAGGGCCCGTCCGCTACGCTCGTCGCGCTCGACCCGGCGACGGGCAACGTGCTCGCGATGGTGGGGGGCCGGAACTTCTCCCAGAGCCAGTTCAACCTCGCCGCGCAGAGCCGTCGGCAGCCCGGCTCGGCCTTCAAGCCCTTCGTGCTCGCCGCGGCGCTCGAGGGCGGGATCTCGCCGGCGACTCACTTCGTCTCCGGGCGCGTAACGATCCAGCTCGGCGACCGGGTCTGGATGCCGAGCAACTACGACCACACGTATCTCGGGGACATCAGCCTCGTCGACGCGACCGTCCACTCCGACAACACGGTCTTCGCGCAACTCACGCAGCTCGTCGGGCCGAGGGCCGTCGCCCGCGCCGCCAGGCGGCTCGGCGTGAAGAGCCGCCTCAACCCGTACTTCTCGATCGGCCTGGGCGCCCAGGCCGTGAACCCGCTCGAGCTCGCCCGTGCCTATGCCGCCTTCGCCAACGGCGGCTACCGGATCGATACACGAACGTTCGGGAACCGGCCCCGGGTCGTGCACGAGGTGCGGCGCTCCTCCGGAGAGCTCGTCCTCCGCAACGACCAGGTCTCGCGCCAGGTGCTCTCGGCCCGAACCGCCTCCTGGGTGAACACGATTCTCCAGGACGTGCTCCGCCGGGGCACCGGCCAGCGGGCGGCGCTCGCCTCGTGGCCGGCCGCCGGGAAGACCGGGACGACCGAGAACTACGGCGACGCCTGGTTCGTCGGCTATACGCCGCAGCTCGTCACCGCCGTCTGGGTCGGCTACCCGACCGAGCTGCGGCCGATGCTGACCGAGTTCGAGGGCGAGCCCGTCTCCGGCAGCACGCTGCCGGCGCTGATCTGGAAGCGGTTCATGGAGCGCGCCCTCCGCTACCTCGAGAAGGAGCCCGTGGGGTTCGCGGCGCCGCCGTCCGAATACCAGGCCGCGCAGCCGGTCGTACAGCGGGACGGGGAGCTCCAGCGGGACAACGGCGTCTGCGACGGCCGCCACTCGGTCGTGTTCTTCGCCGGGCGCGGCCCGACCCGGACGGCCGCGTGCAAGCCGAACGAGGTGGAGGTCCCGCGCGTGATCGGCCAGAGCCTCGAGCGGGCCCGCGACCGGCTGGCCCTGACCCCGCTGACGGCCAAGCTCGTCTACGCGCCGGCCGCTCCGGGCCAGGCCGTCGGCGTGGTCCTCGACCAGCGACCGCGGCGCGGGCGGCTCTCCTCCTACGACGACGTCGTGCTCGTGCTCGCCAAGCCCGACCACGGCGTCGTGCCCGATCTCGCCGGCGCGACCCTTCGCAAGGCCCGCGAGGAGCTGCGCCGGGTCGGGCTCCGCGCCGAGGTGGTCGCCTTCACGTCGGGCCCGCCCGGCCGCGTCTTGTCGCAGACCCCGCGCAGCGGGGTCGCCGCGGCCCCGGGCATGGCCGTCCGGCTCGTCGTCTCGCGCGGATGATCGCGAGGCTCGGGATCGCCGCGCTGGCGGCGGCGGCGGCCCTCGGGGTCGCGCTCCTCCTCATGCGCGGCGGCGAGGAGGGCTTCCGCGGCTCGCCACCGCCCGAGGGGATCGAGCTGCCCGCGTTCAGGCTCGGCGACGCGGCGGGCAAGACCGTGCTGGACTCGCGAGACCTCGAGGGAAAGGTCGTCCTCGTCACGTTCCTCGACACGAAGTGCACAGAGGCGTGCCCGATCATCGGCGAGCAGCTGCGCCAGGGGCTCGCGCGCCTCGACGAGGAGGAGCGGGAGGAGACGCTGGCAATCGCGATCAGCGTGCACCCCGGCGACGACACGCCCGCGACGGTGCAGCAGTTCCTCCGCCGGCACCGGCTCGAGGGCACTCTGCGCTACTTGAGCGGCAGCGAGGCGGCGTTGCGGCCGGTCTGGCGCGACTTCCAGGTGCTCCCGGCGCTCGACACCGGCAGCTCCGACCTCCACTCGGCGCCGGTCCGCGTCTACGACCGCGACGGCGTCTGGGTCTCGACCCTGCACGCGGGCGCCGATCTCACGCCCGAGAATCTCGCGCACGACGTCCGAGCGGCCGGCTGAGGAAGCGGGAGCCCGCGACCCCGTAGCGCCAGGGCCGGTCGGCCGCGCGGGTGATCCCGATCCGCGGCCCCGCGACGAGCTCGGCGACGGACTCGCGCGGCCGCAGCTCGAAGGGGGGCTCGGCGAGCGAGAAGCCGTCGTGCGCCCGCGTGACTCCGAGCGCCTGGCACAGCCGCCCCGGGCCGGCGCAGAGGAGCCGCTCGTCGTCGACGCCACGGCGCGCCCGCATCGCCTCGAGGCCGTGGACGGGCTCGAGCGCGCGCAGAAGGACGGCGCTCGCGGAGCCCTCCTCCTCGCAGACGAGATTCAGGCACCAGTGGATCCCGTAGGAGCGGTACACGTAGGCACGGCCCGGGGGCCCGAACATCGACGCGTTCCGGGGGGTGCGACCCCGATACCCGTGGGCGGCGGGATCCTCGTGGTCGTAGGCCTCCACCTCGACGATCGGCCCGCCGACCCCGTCGACGAGCAGGGTCACGCCGAGCAGGTCCGGCGCGACATCGTGGACGGAGCGCGCGAAGAAGTCCGGCCCGAGGGTCAGAACAGCTGCTCGGGATCCGCTTCGCGGGCCGTGCTCTCTAGCAGCCGGCGGGCGCGCCGGCCGAGCTCGCCGAGGTCGACGCGGCCGCGCTCGGCGTCGTCGGCGACCCGCTCGGCGAACGCGAGCGCGTCGTCGAGCAGCCGGCCCGAGTGGGCCGAGTCCTGGCCCATCTCCCGCATGATCGAACGCTCGGTGCGTGAGGCCACGATCGCCTCGGGGATCCCCTCGACCCAGACGCGCGTTCGCCGGCCGCCGCCGCGCTCGCCGGCAGCGAGCGGCTCCAGCGCGTAGATCCGGTCGGCGCGCACGTACTTGCCGAAGCCGAGGAACACCATCTTCGCGGGCTCCGTCATCGGTGACACGATTATCGCCGAGGCGGTAAGGACTCTGTGAGAGTCGGCCGATACACCTTGCTTGCGAGCAAGGTCCGGGCCACTCTCGAACGGTATGTGCCGCGCGTTCCTCATCGCGCTGCTCGCCTTCCTCGTCTTCCCCACCTCGGCGGTCGCGGCTCCCGGCGACGCGAAGCGGGCGCGAGCCGGGCTGGCCAGGGCGGTCGAGAAGGGTCGGCTGACGCCGGCGGAGGCGCAGCGCTTCGGTGCCGCGATCGCGCGGGCCGCGTCGCTCGAACGAAGGCTCCCGGCCGCGCAGGCGAAGACGCTCGGAGCCGTGCTCGCCCAGGTCGCGCAGCACAGCGGCCGCTACACCCGTCCCACGGCTTTGACGCTGTTCTCGATGCTCGAGGTGAACGCCGACCACCTCGCCACCAACGCGGTCCCGCCCGGGGGCCGCGACGTGGAGGGCCCGGACGGCGTCGTCTACCGCGCGTTCGCCGGCCGGGGCCTCCAGTTCCACCCGCTCGCGAACGCGGCTCGCCTGAATGCACACGTCTCAGCGGGCCGGGCGGCGGAGGCGGCGACGCTCGCCGACGCGCTGCTGGCTCGCGGCGTCTCGCGCCTGGGCGGGACTACCTGGGAGTACTGGTTCGACTTCGGAGGCGCCCGCGCGCCGTGGTCGTCGGGAATGGCACAGGCCGTGATGGCACAGGCCTACGCCCGTGCCGGCCTGGCCGGAGCGGCCCGGCGTGCGTTTCTGCCCGTGCCGCGGCTGACGATGGCGCTGCCACAGGGACCCTGGATCAAGCTCTACGAAGGCTCGCGGCTCGTCGTGCTCAACGCGCAGCTGCAGGCGGCCGTGTCGGTCGCCGAGTACGCGGCTCTCTCCGCCGACGGCGGTGCGGCCGCGTTCGCCGGGCGCCTGCGCGGGACGGCGTCGGCGCTCCTCTCCCTCTTCGACACGGGGTACTGGTCGAACTACTCGCCCGGAAACGAGTCGACGCTCGACTACCAGCGTTACGTCGTCACGCTCCTCCGCCGGCTCGGCCGCGACACCGGCGAGGAGCACTGGCGGGAGGCGGCGGCGCGCTTCGAGGCGTACGAGCGCGAGGTGCCGCTGCTGAAGAGCGGGCCGCCTCTGCCGACGCTCTATCCCGTGCCGCGGGACGGTCACAGGGACGACGCCGCCGCCCGCTTCTGGGTGTCGAAGGTCTCCGACGTGACGCTCGTCGTCGCCGGAAAGTGGCGGCGCACGATCCGGGTCGGGAAGGGCTGGCACACGCTCAGCTGGACGGTCCCGACGGCGCTGCAGCCGGGCTCCTACCGCGCGTGGCTCCTCGCCCGGGGGTTGGCCGGGAACGTCGGTCGCGTCGACCTGCCCGACGTCGTGGTCGCCCGCGACGTCGAGCTGCCGGTCGTCAGCGCGACCGTCGGCGGCGGCGCGCTCCACTGGCGGGCCGAAGACGAGGGGAGCGATCGCCTCCGGCTGATGCTCGTCCTTCGCGGAGGCGGACGGCAGGCGCGCGTCGACCTCGGCCCGCGCCCGCTCGACGGCGCGTGGCGCCTTCAGCTGCCGAAGGGCCGCTGGTGGGGCGAACTGGTCGCGCGGGACGCGTCCGGGAACGCCACCCGGGTGACCCTGGGCCGCGTGCGCTAGCGAAGCGCCGTCGCGAGCGCCTCGGCGACTCGCTCCTGGTCCGCCGCCTCGATGCCCGTGAAGAACGGCAGCGCGAGCGCGCGGCGGGCGAAGTCTTCCGCGGCGGGGCAGAGCCCCTCGCGGAAGCCGAACCGCTCACGCAAGTAGGGCTGGAGGTGGACGCACGGGACATAGTGGCCGGCCTCGACGCCCGCGTCCGCCAGCCGCGCGGAGACCTGGTCGCGGTCGAGGCCGTCCGCGAGCCGTACGACGTAGACGAACCACGAGCGGCGGTGGTCGGCGTCGTCCGCGAGCGGGAGCTCGAGCCAGTCGACCTCGGCGAGGAGCTCGCCGTAGCGCGCAGCCGCGAGGGCGCGCAGATCGAGGATCTCGTCGAGGCGTTCGAGCTGGGCGATCCCGAGCGCCGCCTGGAGGTCCGTGAAGCGGTAGTTGAAGCCGAGGCGGACGTGATGGAACCAGCGCGACTCGTACGAGCGGCCCTGGTTGCGGAGCGAGCGCATCAGCTCGTACTCGTCCTCGGAGTGCGTCGTCACGATCCCGCCCTCGCCGGTCGTGATCTGCTTGTTCGGGTAGAAGCCGAACGCCGCCGGAAGCCCGTGCGACCCGACGGGGGCGCCCTTGTACTCGGCGCCCAGCGCCTCGCAGGAGTCGAGGATCAGCGCCAGCCCATGGCGCCCGCAGACGGCGCGCAGCTCCTCGAGCTCGCAGGGGTAGCCGAACATGTCGACCGCGACGACGGCTCGCGTCCGGTCGGTGACCGCCGCCTCCACAGCCGCCGGGTCGAGGGTGAGCGTGCGCGGATCGACGTCGGCGAACACGGGTGCGGCGCCCTCGTAGAGGAAGCAGTTCGCCGTGGCGACGAAGGAGACCGGCGACGTGATCACCTCGTCCCCCTCGCCGACCCCGGCGCCGTGGCAGAGCAGGTGGAGACCGGCCGTGCCGCTCGACAGTGCGGCGGCATAGGGCGCGCCGACGCGCTCGGCGAACAGCTCCTCGAAGCGGTCGATCGCCGGGCCGAGCGAGAGGCGGCCCGAGCGGAGCACCGCCAGGACGAGCTCCTCCTCCCGCTCGCCCAGGTACGGCCGCGAGAGCGGGATCACGTGTGAGATCAAGCCTCGGCGCGCGCGGGGACCGCGTAATCGAGCCAGTGTGTATAGCGCTCCGAGCGCCCACGGCACGCGTCGAGATACGCGCCCTGGAGCTCGAGCGTCACCTCGCCGACGCCGATCTCCGTGTCGTCCACGCTCCGCACCGGGGTCACCTCAGCGGCGGTTCCGCACATGAACACTTCGTCGGCGAGCAGCAGGTCGGAGCGGATCAGGTTCCGCTCCTCGACCACGTAGCCGAGGTCGCCGGCGATCTGGATCACCGTCTCCCTGGTGATCCCCGGGAGGATGGACATGGACAGCGGCGGCGTCGCGATCCGCCCGTCCCTGACGGTGAAGATGTTCTCGCCGGAGCCGTCCGCGACGTAGCCCTCCGCCGTCAGCAGGATCGCCTCGTCGTAGCCGGCGCGGTTGGCCTCGGTGACGGCGAGCATCGAGTTGAGATAGACGCCGGTCGCCTTCGCGACGTGCGGGACGACGTTCGGCCCGATCCGCTGCCACGTCGACACCTTCGCGCGGATCCCCTGCGTGAGCCCCTCCTCGCCGAGGTAGGTCCCCCACGGCCAGCTCATGATCACGCAGTCCACCGGATTGTCCTGGACGGCGACTCCGAGCTCCCCGTAGCCGTAGAAGCAGATCGGGCGGAGATAGCACTCCGGGAGGCCGTTCGCCTGGATCAGCTCGTGACAGGCCGAGCGCAGCTCGTCGACCGAGTGCGGCAGCTCCATCGAGAGCAGGCGCGCCGAGTTCTCGAGCCTGACGAGGTGCTCCTTCAGACGGAACACCGCGGGGCCGCGCTCCGTCTCGTAGCAGCGGATCCCCTCGAAGACCCCGGTGCCGTAGTGGAGCCCGTGCACCCCGACGTGCACCTGCGCGTCGGCCCAGTCGACGAGCTCGCCGTTCATCCAGATCTTCGCGGTCTCCTGCACAGCGGCCTCCCTGGCAGCCCTTGCCGTGGACGGTCACATCGTACTTCGCCGCCCGGCCGGGCACGCGGCGTGGGCGCATCTCGCTCGTCCGGGAGGTCGTCCTCCGGGCGCTCGCGGCCGGTGCCTGCAGCCATTTCGGCTGCGGCCGATCCACGGCCAGGGGTCGAAGAATGGCGACCACACTTGGAAGCGGCTGGTCATGCTCCTGCTCGTCGCCGCGACGCCCTTCGAGGCCGCGGGCTCTCGGCGCCCGGCCGGAGCTGCGCCGGGTTCCGCTTCACGTCGACGGCGTACCACGGGCCGCTCGGCTCTCTGGGCGTGACGCACGGCGCCGGGGTCGACGGCAAGGCGGGCGACGCGGCCTGGCGCCCGGGAGACTCTTGTCGACTATCGGCCCACGCCCGTTCCGTCCCGCGGCGGCGAGAGCACCTAACCGTCCTCGGCCGCGTCCGCAGGCCTCGCCCGCGACAGGCGGACGAGCTCGGCGGGCGCGACGCCGACGACGTGGCGGGGCGAGCCGGCGCCCGCCCAGACCGTCGCGCGGCCGAGGAGGGCGCGGTCGACGAGCACGTCGATCCCGGGCGGCAGCGCGAACGGGGAGACCGCGCCGGGCCCGAAGCCCGTCGCGCGCTCGACCTCCTCGGCGCCGGCGATCGCGGCCCGCTTCGCCTCGGCCGTGGCGGCCACCTTGGCCGCATCGGCGAGGCGGTCGCCGGGGACGAGCACGACCACGGGCCGGCCGTCGCAGAGGAAGACGAGTGACTTCACGATGTCACGCTCCTCGCAGCCGACGGCCCGGGCCGCGTCCCGCGCCGTCCGGGTTCCCTCGGGGAACTCCTCGAGCCTGGCCTCCGCCCCCGCGGCGCGGAGGAAGGAGGCGACGCGCTCGACGGGGTCAGGCCAGGCTGATGAACCGGGCATCGTCGAAGCCCTCGCCGCGCACTCGCTCGACCAGGCCGGACGGTGCGGGCGAGTCGATGGAGAGCGCCATCAGCGCCTTGCCGCCCTGACGCGTTCGAGAGACGGCCATGTTGGCGATGTTGACGCCCGCGGAGCCGAACGTGGTGCCGACGCGGCCGATCACGCCCGGAACGTCGTCGTAGCGGAAGAAGACCATCAGCGGCGCGAGCTCGATCTCGATCTGGAAGCCGAGCGCCGAGACGAGCCAGTGGCGGTCCTCCCCGCCGATGGTTGTGCCGGCAACCCGGATCTCGTCGCCGTTCGAGACGACTGCGACCCGGACGAGGTTCGTGAAGTCTCGCGCGGTCGCCCGGCGCTCCTCGCCCACCTCGATCCCGCGGTCGGCCGCAACGAGCGGCGCGTTCACGTAGTTGACGTCGTGCTCGACGCGCCCCTGGAAGATCCCGTTCAGCGCGGCGACCGTCAGCAGGCGCGTGTCGAACTCGGCGAGGTGGCCGAAGTACGTCAGCTGGATCCGGTCGGCGCGACCCTCGGCGAGCTCCATCGCCAGCCGGCCGAGCTTCGCGGCGAGCGGCACGAAGGGCCCGAGCATCTCGAGGTCCTCCGGCCGGATCGAGGGGATGTTGACGGCGTTGGTGACCAGGCCGCCCTCGAGCGCGGCCGCGACCTGCTCGGCGACGATCACGCCGGCGCGGTCCTGCGCCTCCGCCGTCGAGGCGGCGAGGTGCGGCGTGACGACCACGTTCTCGAGCCCGAGCAGCGGCCCCGCGTAGGGCTCCGCGGAGAAGACGTCGAGCGCGGCCCCCGCGACCTTGCCACTGCGGAGCGCCGCGGCGAGCGCCTCCTCGTCGACGAGCTCGCCGCGGGCAGCGTTGACGAGCCTGACGCCGTCCTTCATGCGGGCAATCGCCTCGCCCCCGACCGAGCCGCGCGTCTCCTCGGTGAGCGGCAGATGGAGCGTGACGAAGTCCGCGGCCGCGTAGACCTCCTCCGGCGACTCGGCCCGCTCCACGCCGAGCTCGCGGAAGCGCTCCCTCGAGACGAACGGATCGTGGGCGAGGACCCGCATCTGGAGCCCCACCGCGCGCCGGGCGACCTGCTGGCCGATGCGGCCGAAGCCGAGCACGCCGAGCCACTTGTCCGCGAGCTCCACCCCGCCCCATCGGGAGCGCTCCCAGCGCCCCTGGACGAGCGCCGAGTGCGCCTGGGGGATGTTCCGGGCCAGGGCGACGAGCAGGCCGACCGCATGCTCGGCCGCCGAGACGACGTTCGACTCGGGCGCGTTGGCGACGACGATCCCGCGTCGGGTCGCGGCGGCGACGTCAACGTTGTCGACGCCCACCCCGGCCCGGCCGATGACGCGGAGCCGGTCGGCCCGGCCGATCAGCTCGGCCGTGAGCTTGGTCGCGGAGCGGATGACGATCCCCTCGTAGTCGCCGATCAGGTCGGCGAGCTCGCCGTTCGACATCACGTCGACGTCGAACTTGGAACGCAGCAGCTCGACCCCGGCCTCGGCGATCGGTTCCCGGACGAGGACCTTCATTTCGGGGTGGTCATGCCACGGTGAGCGGACGCTCGAAGGCGTCCAGCGCGGCCGTCACGGCGACACCGCGTTCGACGTCCGCGCCGGCCTCGGCCAGTGCGAGCTCGACCGCGGCGAGGGCGGTCGTGATGTCGAAGACGTCGAACCAGCCGATGTGGCCGATCCGGAAGACCCTGCCCTTGAGCGGGCCCTGACCTGGAGCGAGCGTGATCCCGAAGCGGTCGCGCAGCGTCAGCACGAGCTCGCCCGCGTCGACCCCCTCCGGGGCCCGGACGGCGGTGACGACGCTCGCGGAGTCGTCGTCCGGAGAGAAGAGCTCGAGCCCCATCGCGCGCGCCCCCGCGCGGCAGGCGCGGCCGAGGCGCAGGTGCCGCTCGAAGGCGCCCTCGAGCCCCTCCTCGAGCAACAGGCCCAGCGCCGCGTCGAGCGCCACGACGAGCGACGTGGCGGGCGTGAAGACGGCGTCGAGTTGCGCCTGGGCCTCCCGCGTCCGCTCCCAGTCGAAGTAGAAGCGGGGAGCCGACCCCCGCCCGGCCCACGCGCGCTCGGAGAGCGCGACCATGGCGACGCCGGGGGGCGCCATCAGCGCCTTCTGCGACCCGGACACGACGATGTCGAGCTCCCAGCCGTCCGTCTCCAGCGGCACCGCGCCAAGACTCGAGACGGCGTCCACCGCCACGAGCGCGCCGGCCTCGCGCGCGGTCGCGGCGAGCGCCTGGACGTCGGCGACCACGCCGGTCGAGGTCTCCGAGTGCGTCAGCAGGACGAGCCGGTGGCCGTCGAGTCGGCTTGCGAGGTCCGCTGCGGAAGGCGCCTCGCCCCAGGGATAGGAGAGCTCGTCCACCTCGGCGCCGTAGGCCCGCGCAATCTCGGCCCAGCGCTCCCCGAAGTAGCCGGCCGAGACGGCGAGCACCCGATCGCCCGGCGAGACGAGGTTGGCGACCGCCGATTCGAGCAGCCCGGTGCCGGAGGACGTGAACAGGAGCACCTCCCGCTCGGTGCGGAACACGCTCCGGAGCCGCTCGAGGCAGCTCGCATAGACGAGCCGGAAGTCGGGCCCGCGGTGGTGGAGGACGGGCTCGGCGAGCGCCGCGAGCACGGGCGGCGGGACGGGCGTGGGACCGGGCGTGAACAGGTAGCGCTTCTCCACTCCCCCGTCAGCGTACAACTAGGGTCCGCGCGCATGGACGCGCTCCTCGCGTTCGCCGCGGCGGTGCTGAGCTTTCGCCTCACGGGCCTCCTGCTGGGCCGCTGGCGCGCGCGCCGCGCCCCCGAGCTGCTGGCCTGGTCGGCCGCGCTCGGCGCCTTCGCCTTCGCCTCGGCCGCACTCGCCTGGAGCGCCGCGGCGGGCTGGAGCTCCCCGGCCTTCCGCGTCTACTACCTCTTCGGGGCCCTGCTCACCGCGCCGCTGCTCGGGGTCGGCTCGCTGCTGCTCTCCGGACGAAGGTGGGCCGGGCCCGTCGGGCTGGTGTACGCGGGGCTGGCGGTCGGGCTCGCCGCGGCCGCCCCGCTGAAGGGGACGTTCTCGGGGACGGAGATTCCGGACACGGCCGCGCACCTCGCGTTCGTGCCGGTGCGGGTCGTGGCCGTGGCCGGCAACGCGTTCGGGACGCTCGCCGTGATCGGGGTCGCCCTCGCGACGCTTCGCCGGCGGCCGCTGGGGAACGCCCTGATCGTTGCCGGAGTCGCCGTGGCCGCGGCCGGCAGCGCGCTGTTCGGGGTCGGAGCGGCCCAGACGGCCGTCTCACTCGCCGCCGCCGCCGCGCTCCTCTACGCGGGCTTCGTCGTCCGGCGCTAGGCGCCGCTGACGGCGCCAGACGACGGCGCCTACGGCGGCGAGAACGAGCGCGGGCATGAGCTCGAAGACGAGCCCCACCGTGCCACCGTGCCCGAGCACAGACACCCCGCGATCGTACGCCTTTACGCATTGCAAACAGTAAACCCGCTACAACCCCCCGATGCGTATCACTCTTCTCTGCGGCGTCGCGGCCGTGCTCGCCTGCGCGGTCGCGCTGCTGAACCCGTCCGAGGAGGTCGCGGCAAGCGGGCGACAGCTCGCGGCCGGGAGCACCTACCTCACCTCCAAGATCGACCGCTGGCGCCAGCGCACGTGGTACTGGCAGCGCGTGATGGGCAAGCGGCTCTACCCGACCGCCTATCTCGACCGGACGTCTCGCAGCCTGGCCTACCGGCAGTGGGTGCTCGAGCTCTGGAAGGGTCGCGCGCTGAAGACGAAGCGCCGTGCTCTGGATCCGCCCCACCTGAAGCGGTGGCTCTGCGTCTTCCGCTACGAGCGGCACCCGGATCAAGGCTGGCGGACGCACACCGGCAACGGCTACTACGGGGGCCTGCAGATGGACCTCGCGTTCCAGCGCGACTACGCCCGCTGGCTGCTCGCCCGCAAGGGCCCCGCGCACCGGTGGACGCCGATCGAGCAAATCTGGGCTGCGGAGCGCGGACGGCGTGTGCAAGGCTGGCATGCGTGGCCGAACTCCGCGCGCCGTTGCGGTCTGATCTGAACCGGCTCGCCTTCTCGGCGACCAACCACTGTCTCCTGGGGTGCGTGCTCGGCGAAGTGACGGGGATGGCGATCGCGACGACGCTCGGCTGGAGCGATCTGCCGTCGATCGCCCTGGCAGTCGGGCTCGCGTTCCTCTTCGGTTACTCGCTGACGATGATCCCGCTGCTCCGAGGCGGGCTGGCGCTGGCACTGGCGGTCACGACGGCCCTGGCCGCGGACACGATCTCGATCGCGATCATGGAGGCGATCGACAATCTCTTCGTCTGGATGGTGCCAGGGGCGATGGAGTCCGGGCTCGGCGACGCGCTCTTCTGGTGGCCGATTCTCACCGGCTTCGCGATCGCGTACCCGTTCGCCTTCCTCGCCCAGCGGCTGCTGATCGCGCGCGGCAAGGGGCACGCGCATGCGCACGGGCACGACTAGGGATCGAGCGCGCGCATCACGATCACGCCGCCCCGACCGGCCGTGCGAACTCTCAGGAGCCAGCACCCCGGCTCGGGCACGACGACTCGGCTCGGGAAGGCATGGCTGGGGCTCGAGGCGGGGCCGACGGACAGGCGCAGCGGGGGATGCTTGCCCGTCGAGCCGTGCCGCGGACGTGCACGAGCCCGTTCGGCCGGTCGACGAGCCAGAGCACCTTCCCGCCGCCCGTGTGGATCGCGGCGCCGTCGACGGTCGGGAGCGAGACCGAGATCGCGGCGTAGATCCTGGCGCGGCGCGGCGTTGCCTCGAGCCAGGACGTGAAGGGGGGGTCGACCGGGTTCGGGCCTGAGCGGGCCGCGGTCACCTCGCAGCCGGGCTGGGCGGGCGGCTCGGGCACCCTGGCGTGCAGCGTCCACCGCTGCTTCCACTGGTGAGCGTCAGGCGCCAGCAGCCGGCGGTCGGCAGCGTGATCCCCGAGGGGAAGAAGCGGGGCGACAGCGCACGCGGGAACCGGTATCCAATCGGCCGGGTCCGTCCAGCCGCTCGGCGACGACGATAAGCCGACGGCCTAGGCCGTCCCAGCGGGTCGGCAGCCAGCCGACCCGTACTGCGTGCCGGCGTAGAGCGTGAGGCTCGAGGCCTCGCGGACACGGCGGTCGCCGAGCGTCGGCTCGTACGCGGCGAGGAGCTGGGCTACCAGGCGCCGCGGGCCGGACCCTGCGGCGACCCACGGGGCGGCGGGGCTGAGCCGGCTCCACTCGTGATGGACGGGCGCCGCGGGACACCCGAGCGCCACGGTCGCTGCCAGCGGCGCCAGGATCACACGGGGATCATGCGCTCAGCTTCTCGCGGAGGAGCTCGTTGACGACCTTCGCGTCCGCCTTCCCCTGCGTCCGCTTCATCACCTGGCCGACGAAGAAACCGAGCAGGCCCTGCTTGCCGCTCCGGTAGGCCGCCTCCTCGTCGGGATGGGCTGCAAGCACGTCGTCGACGATCGGCTCCAGCTCGGAGACGTCGGCGACGGCGGCCTCGGCGAGGTAGCGCTCGGCTCGGAAATCCGGGTCGCCGGCGTGCG
>JACVRU010000009.1 GCA_014534295.1 Thermoleophilia bacterium
CGCGGCGTCGAGCTCACGACCTACGCCACGCCGAACATCATCGGCGAGATCAAACGGCACTTCCGGGACAAGGGGTGGTCGGTGCGCGTGCCCCGCGGCCTCCAGGAGCTCAACGTCCGGCTCTCCCGCCTGATCGAGCGGCTCACCGTCGAGCTCGGCCGCTCCCCGAAGATCGCCGAGCTCGCCGAGGCCGCCGGCGTCACGGAGGAGGAGGTGCTGGAGGCCCTGGAGTCGAGCCGGGCCTACAGCTCGCTGTCGCTCTCCGGCGGGGGTGGCGACGACGACGACGACCTCGACCCGCTCGAGTCGATCGGCACCGAGGAGCACATGTACGAGGTCTCCGAGGACCGCGCGGTGCTCGAGCCCGGCTGGCGCGTGCTCGACGACCGCGAGCGCCGCATCCTCCACCTGCGCTTCTTCGAAGGCCTGACGCAGTCCCAGATCGCGCAGCAGGTCGGCATCTCCCAGATGCACGTCTCGCGGCTGATCCGCCGCTCGCTGGAGAAGATCCGCGAGGAGATCGACGTCGGCGAGCCGGACGAGGCGCCGCGCCGCAAGGCGGCGGGCTAGTCCGTCCTACAATCGGCCCATGCGGACCTCGGCGGAGCTCCGGGAGGGCTTCCTCTCCTTCTTCGAGGCGAAGGGCCACGAGCGCCTGCCGTCCTGGCCGCTGATCCCTCGCCCCGACGACCAATCGTCGCTGCTCACGACCGCCGGGATGCAGCCGCAGATGCCGTACTTCCTCGGCCGCGAGGAGCCGCCGGCGCCGACGACGACCACCGTCCAGAAGTGCTTCCGCACCGTCGACATCGACGAGGTCGGGCTCGACGGCCACCACCTGACGTTCTTCGAGATGCTCGGGAACTTCTCGTTCGGGCAGTACTTCAAGGAGGGGGCGATCGACTACGCGGTCGAGTTCGTCCAGGAGCACCTCCGCTTCGACTGGGACCGGATCTGGGTGACGGTGCACGCCGGCGATCCGGAGCTGGGGCTCGGGGCGGACGAGGACGCGATCGAGCTCTGGCTGAAGGTCGGCATGCCGCGGGAGCGCATCGTCGCGCTCCCGAGCTCCGAGAACTTCTGGTGGGTGGGCGGACCCGGCCCCTGCGGGCCCGACTCGGAGATCTACTGGGACTACGGCGACGAGTTCGGCTGCGGCCACCCGGACTGCGCGCCCGCCTGCCCGCGCTGCGACCGCTTCCTCGAGTTCTGGAACCTCGTCTTCATGTCCTACGAGCTGCACGAGGACGGGACGCTGACCCCGCTGCCGCAGCAGAACGTCGACACGGGGTTGGGGCTCGAGCGGACCGCCGCCGTGCTCCAGGGCGTCCGCTCCGTCTACGAGGCCGACGGCTACCAGACGATCATGGACTGGATCGCCGGCGAGACCGGTACGCGCTACGGCGAGAGCGAACGGGCGACGAAGGCGCATCGCATCCTCGCCGACCACGGGCGTGGGATGACCTTCCTCGTCGGCGACGGCGTGCTGCCCTCCAACGAGGGGCGGGGCTACGTGCTCCGGCGGATCGTCCGCCGCGCCGTGCAGCAGGCGCGCGCGATCGGTCTCGACGACCTCTGGCGGCTCACCGACGTGGTCGTCGAGCAGCTGGCGCCGTGGTACGCGGAACTGCCGAAGCACCGGGAGCGCATCCAGGACGTGATCCGCGCCGAGGAGGAGCGCTTCTCGCAGACGCTCGAGCGCGGCCTGAGGCTCTTCGAGGAGCAGGCGGAGGACGGGCACGTCGACCCCTTCGAGCTGGCGGCGACCTACGGCTTCCCGTACGAGCTGACGAAGGAGCTCGCCCGCGAGCGCGGCCTCGCCGTCGACGAGGAGGAGTTCACGCGGCGCATGGCCGAGCACCGGGAGATCTCTCGGGCGACGGAGGCGTGGGTCGCCAGGGACATCGGGGGGCCGGCGACGGAGTTCGTGGGGTACGAGAAGACCGATGTGCTGACGGCGGTCTCCGCGTACCGGGACGTCGGCGACGGCACGTTCCAGGCGAAGCTGTTCGAGTCCCCGTTCTACCCGGAGGGCGGCGGCCAGGTCACGGACCAGGGCTACCTCGAGCACGAGGAGACCGGTGCCCGGGCCGTCCTCCGCCGGGCCGACCGGGTTGGCGACGACCAGGTGCTCACCTTCGAGGGAGAGGGCTTCGCCGAGGGAGACCGTGTGCGGGCCGTGGTCGACTGGCACGCGCGCTTCCCGACGATGGCGAACCACACGGCCACGCACCTGCTCCACTGGGCGCTGCGCGAGGTGCTCGGCGATCACGTCGTCCAGGCCGGTTCCGCGGTGCGCCCGGACAAGCTGCGGTTCGACTTCACGCACGCGCAGGCGCTCTCGGAGGACGAGCGCGAGCGCGTGGAGCGGCTCGTCAACGAGCGGATCTTCGAGAACCGACCCGTGCGCGCGTTCTTCGCGCCGATCGAGGAGGCCCGGAAGCTCGGCGCGACGATGCTCTTCGGGGAGAAGTACGGCGACGAGGTGCGCGTCGTCGAGATCGGCGGCGTCTCGCGCGAGCTCTGCGGCGGCACGCACGTCGCCCGGACGGCCGAGATCGGGCCGTTCGTGATCGCCTCGGAAGGATCGGTGGGCGCGGGCGCGCGCCGGATCGAGGCGCTCACGTCGGGGGAGGCGTTCGCCTTCCTCCGCGAGCGGGCCCGGGAGGCCGGCGAGCTCCGCGCGCTGCTCGCCGAGGCGCGGAAGCAGCCGCACGCGGCGGCGCCCGCGGTCGCGGCCGCGGACTTCGAGATCACGCGGCAGACGCAGGCCGGCGACGTCCACGTGCTCGTCGTCGAGGTGCGCAGCGGCGACCCGCTCCACATCTCCGACCGGCTGAAGCAGCAGCACGCCCCGGCGGCCGTGATCGTCGGCGCGCGCGCAGACGGCACCGCGCAGCTGGTGATCAACGTCGACGAGTCGCTGGAGTCCCGCGGCGTCCACGCCGGCGACGTGATCCGCGAGGCGGCGGCGCTCGTGGGCGGGGCGGGCGGTGGCCGGCCGACGATGGCGCGCGCCGGAGGCAAGGACGCGGAGCGGCTCGGCGACGCGCTCGCCGAGGCCGAGCGCCTGATCGTCGCCGCCCTGTCGTGAAGGTGCTCGCGCTGGACTACGGCGGCGCGCGCACCGGCGTCGCCGTCTCGGACGCGACGGGGACGCTCGCCCGCCCGCTCACGGTCCTGACTGGCGACGCCGTCGGCCGGGTCGCCGAGCTGGTCCGGGAGGAGGAGGCCGAGCTCGTGGTCGTCGGGTTGCCGCTGACGCTGCGCGGCGAGAAGGGCGCGCAGGCACGTACGACGGAGGGCTTCGTCGGGCGGCTCCGGGCCGCCTTGGACGTCCCCGTCGAGACCTACGACGAGCGCTTCACGACCGCTCTTGCCGGGCGCGGGGGCGGGCGCGCGCCCGAGGACGCCCGCGCCGCCGCCCATCTCCTCGAGGGCTACCTCGCCCGCCGGGAGGCGACGTGAGGGCGCGGCGGGTGGCGGCTCTCGTCGCCTTCCTCGGAGCGTCCGCCGTCGCCGTCTGGCTGGTCTCGCTCGCCCTCGGCGAGATCCGCGACGTCCGCCGGTCCGAGCCGGCGCCCGCGACGACCGCGGCGGCCCCGCCGCCCGATCCGCTGAGGATCGTCTTCCCGGAAGGCTTCACCCGGGAGGAGATGGCGCAGCGGATCACGGCGGTGAACAGGATCGCGAAGGAGGATCGCGGCGTCACGCCGAGGCTGCGGGCGAGGCAGTACCTGAGGCTGACGGGGCGGCACCCGCTGCCGGGCGAGTTCGCGGAGGACGGCCGCCCGCGCCAGCTCGAGGGCTTCCTCTTCCCGGCTTTGTACGAGTTCTTGCCGGAGACGACGACGAAGAAGCTCGTCGACGACCAGCTGGCGGCCTTCCGCCGCGCCTGGAGCGAGCTCGACCTCTCGTATGCGCGCTCGAGGAAGCTGACGCCGTACGACGTGCTCATCATCGCCTCGATGGTGGAGAAGGAGGCTGCCGTGGCGCGCGAGCGGCGCCTCGTGGCAGGCGTGATCTACAACCGGCTGCGACTGGGGATGCCGCTCGGGATCGACGCGACCATCCGCTACGGGCTCGGAGTGCCCGGGACGGAGTCGCTGCGCCAGTCGCACCTGGACAGCGACAATCCGTACAACACCCGCAACCGGGCGGGTCTCCCGCCGACGCCGATCGCCAACCCGGGTCTCGCATCGCTGAAGGCGGCGGCGAATCCGGCGCGGACGGACTTCCTCTACTTCCTCCGCAGGCCGGGGAGCCAGGAGCACTTCTTCACCGCGAGCGAGGCGGAGTTCTACCGCAAGAGCTGCCAGTTCGGCTACGGCTGCTAGGCGGCAGAAAGCCTGGCGACTTTCCGCCGGGAGGGACGGGGGACCGGCGGACCTCGTGAGTCGACAGCCCTGCGCGCGCGGGCTTCGCCGCATCGATCTCGGCCGTCCGAGCTAGGACAGTACGTCGGGCGACCGCCGGCGGACAGAATGCGCCGGTGATCACGGCCCGCACACGGCTCGTCGCCCTGATCGGGCACCCGGTCGCCCACTCGCTCTCGCCGCGCATGCAGAACGCTGCCTTCGCCGCTCGCGGGCTGGACTGGGCCTACGTCGCGCTCGACGTGCCGCCGGAGCGCCTGGAGGGCGCGCTCCGCGGACTCGTCGCGCTCGGCTTCGCCGGCGCGAACGTGACGGCCCCGCACAAGGTCGCCGCGGCGGAGCTCGTCGAGACCGACGAGCCGTCGGTGAACACGCTCGTCCTGCGCGACGGTCGCATCCAGGGTCGCTCGACCGACGCGGCGGTCCTCGACGGGCTGCCGGCCGAGCGGGCGGCGATCCTGGGCGACGGCGGCGCCGCGGCCGCCTTCCGGCGAGCCCTGCCCCAGGCGCGCGTGTTCTCCCGGCGCGGCGAGTGGCCGCCGGACCTCGGGGACGCGGACCTCGTCGTCAACGCCACCGCCGAGCGCCGGGAGATCGTCGCCGAGCTGGCCGCGGGCCAGACCCTCGTCGACCTGCCGTATCCCGAGACGACGACCGCGGTCGCCGCGCGCGCGGCCGGCGCGGCGGTCGTCGGCGGGCTCGAGGTCCTCGCCGCGCAGGGAGCCGCCTCGTTCGAGCTCTGGACGGGCATGCCGGCGCCCGTGCACGTGATGCGGGCAGCACTAGGCTTGGCGCCATGACGCTCGAGCTCGTGGTCGCCGGCGAGTCGCACGGGCCGGCGCTCGTCGCCGTCGTGACGGGGCTCCCCGCGGGCCTCGTGCTCGAGCAGGACGCGATCGACGGCGACCTCCGCCGTCGCCAGCAGGGCTACGGCCGCAGCCCGCGCCAGCAGATCGAGACCGACGAGGTCGAGGTGCTCGCGGGCCTTCGTCACGGACGCACGCTCGGGACGCCGCTCGCGCTCGTCGTCCGCAACCGCGACCACGCCAACTGGGCCTGGTCGATGAGCCCGTGGCCGCCGGAGGGGGAGCCGAGCGGCAAGGGGACGAAGGCAATGACGCTCCCGCGGCCGGGCCACGCGGACCTCGCGGGCGCGCTCAAGTTCGGCCTCGCCGACCTCCGCGACGCGCTCGAGCATGCGAGCGCGCGCCACACGGCCGCTGCAGTCGCCGCCGGGGCGGTGGCGAAGGCGCTGCTCGCCGAGATCGGCATCGCCGTCGCAGGGCAGGTCGTCGGCGACGACCTGGAGCAGCGGATCGACGCGGCGCGCGCCGAGCGGGACACCGTCGGCGGCGTCGTGGAAGTACGGGCTCGCGGCGTCCCGCCCGGCCTCGGCTCGTACGCGACCAGGGAACAGCGGCTCGACGCGCGGCTCGCGGGCGCGGTGATGGGCATCCAGGCGGTCAAGGGCGTCGAGATCGGGGACGGCTTCGAGATCGCCGGCCTCCGCGGCTCCCAGGCGCACGACGAGATCGTTCGCGACGAACGCGGCCTCCACCGCGAGACGAACCGCGCGGGCGGGATCGAGGCCGGCGTCTCGAACGGCGAGGAGATCGTCGTCCGTGCGGCGATGAAGCCGCTCCCGACGCTGATGCGGCCGCTGCGGAGCGTGGACCTCGAGACGGGTCAGCCCGCCGAGGCGCTCGTCGAGCGGAGCGACGTCGCGGCGGTCGAGGCGCTCGTGGTCGTCGCCGAGGCCGGGGTCGCCTTCGAGCTCGCCCGCGCCGCGCGCGAGAAGCTCGGCGGCGACTCGCTCGTCGACTTCGTGAACGCGCACCGGAGCTACCTGGAGCGGATCGACTGGTCACCCCGCTAGAGGCCAGGCACCTGGCGCTGGTCGGCTTCATGGGGGCCGGCAAGTCGACGCTCGCCCCCGTCGTGGCGGAGCGGCTCGGACGCGGGTCGGTGGACCTGGACGACGAGCTCGGCGCCGACGTCTCCGAGCTGTTCGCCCGGGCGGAGGAGGAGTTCCGGGCGATCGAGGAGCGGCGGACGTGCGAGCTGCTCGCCGCGTCCGAGCCGGCCGTGCTCGCGCTCGGCGGCGGGGCCGTCGAGTCGCCGGCGGTTCGCCGCGCTTTGGGGGAGCGTGCGTTCACCGTCTGGCTCGACGTCGACGCCGGGACCGCGTGGGAGCGGGCGCAGGGGACGAACCGCCCCCTGGCTCGGACGGAGGACGACTTCCGCGCCCGTCACGAGCGGCGCAGGCCCCTCTACGCCGACGTGGCCGACGCGGTCGCGGGCGATGCCGACGGCGTGGTCCTCGCCGCGGCCGGCGTCCACGTCGAGAGCGGCGCGGTCGCCCGCCTCGGCGAGCTCGTCCCGGGCGAGGGCCCGGTCGCGCTCGTCACCGACGCGCGGGTCGCCGGGATCCACGGCGCCGACGCCCAGCTGGCACTCGGCGACCGCCTCGCCTCCGTCCACGAGGTGGCGAAGACGCTGACCTCGTGCGCGACGCTCTGGCGCGAGCTCAGGCTCGAGCGGGGCGGGACGATCGCCGCCCTGGGCGGCGGCACCGTCTCCGACACCGCCGGCTTCGTCGCGGCGACCTACCTGCGCGGCATCGCCTGGGCGCCGGTGCCCACGACGCTCGTCGGCCAGACGGACGCGGCCATCGGCGGCAAGACGGGAGTCGACCTCGCCGAGGGCAAGAATCTCGTCGGCGCCTTCCACTGGCCTGCGAAGACGATCGTCGACCCCGAGCTCCTCGCCACCCTCCCCGCGGAGGAGCGGCGCGCCGGCCTCGCCGAGGTCGTCAAGACCGGCCTGCTCGCCGGCGAGCCGCTCTGGGAGCTGCCCGAGCCGGAGCAGGTGCGCCGCTGCGCCGCCTTCAAATCGGCCGTCTGCCTCCGCGATCCGCTGGAGCGCGGCGAGCGGGCGATCCTCAACCTCGGCCACACGTTCGCCCACGCCCTCGAGGCGGCGGGCGTGCCCAGCCACGGTCACGCGGTGGCGCTCGGGCTGCTCGCGGCGCTCCGCCTCTCGGGGCTCGAGACGACGGCCGTGCAGGAGACGCTCGCGCCCGAGCCCGCCCGCGTCGACCCCGAGCGGGCCTGGCAGGCGCTGCTCCGCGACAAGAAGGCGGCCGGGGGCCGCGTCCGGCTCGTCCTCCTCGACGCCCCCGGCGAGCCGCGCTGGCCCGCGGAGCTGGCCGAGGCGGAGGTCCGGCGGGCGCTGGACGGGATAATCGCCAGCTGATGCGCATCGACGTGCTCAACGGCGTGAACCTCGACGTGCTCGGCAGGCGCGACCCGGAGCTCTACGGCGGGCTGTCGCTCGACGAGCTCGAGACGCGCATCTACCGGTGGGGCGCCGAGCTCGGCTGCACCGTCCGCTGCCGCCAGACGAACCACGAGGGCGAGTTCGTCGACTGGTGCCACGACGCGTACGGGGTCGACGGCGTCGTCGTCAACCCGGCGGCCTGGACGCACTACAGCTGGGCGATCCGGGACGCCCTCGAGCCGATGCGCGGCCCGATCGTCGAGGTACACCTCTCGAACGTCGACGAGCGGGAGGACTGGCGCCGCTTCTCCGTGCTCGAGGACCTCGTCGCCCACCGCGTGATCGGAAAGGGCCCGGACGGGTATCGCGAAGCTCTGGAGTACCTCGCCAGGTGACCCGGCTCGAGCGACTGCAGGCCTCGCTGGACGAGCCGCTGCTCGTCACGAGCCTCGTCAACGTGCGCTACCTGACAGGCTTCGAGAGCTCGAACGCGGCGCTCGTCGTCGAGCCCGATCGCGCCCGCCTCTTCACGGACTTCCGATACGCCAGCTCCGCCAAGTCGGTCGAAGGCGTCGAGGCGGTCGAGATCCAGCGAAACCTTCTGGCCGGGCTCGCGGGCCACTTGCAGGGACGGGTCGCCTTCGAGTCGCACCACGTCACGCACGCCGGCTTCGAGACTCTGGCCGAGGCGGGGCTCGAGCTCGTGCCGCGGCGCGGCGCCGTCGAGGTCCTGCGGGCCCTTAAGGAGGAGGACGAGCTCGACCGGATCCGCCGTGCCGCCGCGATCTCCGACCGCGTCTACGAGCGGCTCGCAGCGGAGCGCTTCTCGGCCCGCACCGAGCAGGAGCTCGTCTGGCGCGTCCAGGAGCTGCTGCACGAGGAGGGCGCCGACGCGCCCGGGTTCGACGCGATCGTCGCGGGCGGCCCGACGGGCTCCGTGCCGCACGCCCATCCGGGCGACCGCGAGCTCCAGCAGGGCGACACCGTCGTGATCGACCTCGGCGCCCGGGTCGCCGGCTACACGTCGGACTGCACGCGCACCTTCGCGGTCGGCGGGCTGGAGGGACCGCTCGCAGAGGCCTACCTCGTCTGCCAGGAGGCGCAGCAGGCAGCGCTCGACGGCATCCGGCCCGGGGTCTCGGGCCGCGACGCCGACGCGGTCGCACGGCGGATCATCGACGGCACCCAGTTCGAGGGCCGCTTCGGCCACGGGCTCGGCCACGGCGTCGGGATGGAGGTGCACGAGGCGCCCGTCCTGCGTCCGGAGTCCGAGGACGTGCTTGAGCCCGGCAACGTCGTCACCGTCGAGCCCGGGATCTATCTCGAGGGGGTCGGCGGAATCCGCATCGAGGACCTCGTGGTCGTCACCGAGGGCGGGGCGGAGGCGCTGACCACGTTCCCGAAGGAGCTGACGACCGTCCGCTAGCCTCCCCGGCGTGGCCGAGGTCGTCAGCACGAACCAGTTCAAGAACGGCATGCACGTCGAGATCGACGGCGACGTGTGGCGCATCGTCGAGTTCCAGCACGTCAAGCCGGGCAAGGGCGGCGCCTTCGTCCGCACGAAGCTGAAGCACCTCGACAGCGGCGCCGTCGTCGACAAGACCTTTCGCGCGGGCGAGAAGTTCCCGCGCGTCCATACCGAGGTCAAGAACGTCCAGTACCTCTACGACGCGGGCGACGATGTCGTCTTCATGGACGAGGAGACGTTCGAGCAGTTCCACCTGCCGCGGACGGCGGTCGCGGACGCGCTCGACTTCCTCCAGCCGTCGAGCTCCGTGCAGATGCTCACCGTGGACGGCCGGCCGGGAGGCGTTCAGCTCCCGGCCTCGGTCGAGCTGACCGTGGTCGAGACCGAGCCGGGTGTCCGCGGCGACACGGTCTCGAACGTCACGAAGCCGGCGACGCTGGAGACGGGCGCGGTCGTGCAGGTGCCGCTGTTCGTGAATCCCGGCGAGCGCATCCGCGTCGACACGCGCGAGCGCCGCTACATAGCTCGCGCGTGACTCTTCGATTCACGCGCGGGGGAGCGTCTGCGAACGTCCTCGGGTCAGCCGTCGTTGGAGGTGGAGCGGGAGGGGCGCCCCCCCCATGCCCCCCACAGACACCGGGCGCGCCCCGCCGGCGGCGGGGGGCGCGGTGCCGGGGGGCGGGGGGGGTGTTGGGGGTTGCGGGGGGCCCCCCCAATGAACGAGCCGACGAGACATGCCGGCTCGCGCCCTGCTGCTGGGCGACGTGAGCCGGCTCTTCGCGAGCTTCGACGACGCGCGGAGGCACTTCCTCGGGCGAACAGAGGCGCTCGAGAGCTTCTGGGACCGGCTCCCGACGATCCCGACGCGACCATCGAGCGTTGGGTCGTCGAGCCGCCGGACGACGTCAAGGACGTCGCGGCGCGGCTGCAGCGCACCTTCGCCGGCCTCGCCCGGATCGTCCCAGCTCCACGACACTTCCTCCACATCACCCTGAGCGACAGCATCCCCTGGAGGTCGATGCCGCCCTTCGCGGTTGAATACGCCCCACCACTCGCCTTCCCCGTCGCGCTCGTCTCCGAGGTGCGCGCACCGGCGCTGCGTGGAGCCGTCGACGACCCGTTCTTCCTGCCGCACCTCTCGCTCGGGTACTTCCGCGAGGCGCACGATCCCGAGCCCCTGCGGCGGGCGATCGAGCCCTCTCGGGAGACGAGCCTGGGGGCGAGCGTCGTCACCGAGGTGCACCGCGTCGAAGTCCCGGTGGGCCGCTCGCGCTTCCTCGAGCCGTGGACGGTTCTCGAGACCGTCGCGCTCGAAGCCCCGCGATAAGGTCCCGCGCGGATGCCGAAGCTCGTCGACACGACGATCCGGTTGCTCGGCCAGGAGCCGCTTGCCGGGCGCGTGCCGACGGCTCGCCTGCTCGAGCTCGCCGAGCTGCTCGACACCGCGGGCTACGCGTACCTCGAGGTCTCCGGCGGGGGCGTCTTCGACTCGGCCGTCCGCCGCGGAGTCGAAAGCCCGTGGGAGCGGATCCGGGGGCTCAAGGCCCGGACGACGACGCCGCTGGCGATGGCGCTGCGGGGCCGCTTCCTCGTCGGCTCGCGACCGGTGGACGCGGACGTCGTCCGCCGCTTCGTCGCCTCCGCGGCCGAGAACGGGATCGAGGTCTTCCGCCTCCACGACCCGCTCAACGACGTCGAGAACCTGCGGGAGGCCTCCGAGGCGATAGCCGCGGCGGGCTGCGAGTTCGACGCGGGGCTCGTCTACAGCTCCGGCCGGACCGGGGAGACCGAGACGCTGGTCGAGCAGGCGGCGAAGCTCCCGGAGCTCGGCGCCGCGCGGCTCCTGCTGCACGACCCGACCGGCTCGCTGCAGCCCACGCGCACGGGCGAGCTCGTCCGCGCGCTCGGCGAGGCGAGCGGGCTGCCCGTCGGCGTCTACCTCCAGGGCGCCGGCGGGAGCGCGCTCGCCGCCGCGCTCGAGTCGGCCCGCGTGGGCGCCGATCTCGTCGCCTGCGCGCTCTACCCCGTCGCGCTCGCCCTCCATCGCGTCTCCGGCGAGTCGCTGGCCCAGGCGCTCCCGCCCCCGGAGGGGCATTCCGGCGTGGACGTGCGGGTGCTCTGGCGCGGCTGCGACATCGTCGACGAGCACATCGGCGACGAGCCGGTGACGCCGCTCGCGCCCCGGATCGCCGTCCGGGCCGCCGAGTACGCGCTTCCCGCCGGCCTGGTCGCCGCGCTGGACGCGCACCTGCGGGCGCACGCGGCGGGGGACCGGATCGACGAGGTGCTGGACGAGCTGGCGCGCATCCGGCTGGAGACCGGCTCGGCGCCGCTCGCGTCGCCGGTCGGCCAGATCCTCGCCTCGCAGGCGCTCCTCCACGTGCTCTCTGCGAGCCGGTGGACGACGATCGTCGACGAGCTGCGTGACTTGCTCGAGGGCCGCTACGGCCGCCCACCCGGCCCGGTCGACCCGGCCGTGGCGCGCGCGGCGACGCTGCTGGCGGACGGCCGCCCGCCGCCCGAGCCCGTCGAGCTGAGGTCGCTCCGCGAGACCGCCGCGGGGCTCGCCGCCAGCGAGGAGGAGCTGCTCCTGCTCGCGCTGTTCGGCAGCGACGCCGAGCCGCTGCTGGAGGCGATCCGGACGCGGGCGCGCAGGGACGAGGGGCGCGAGCTCGCGACCGTGGAGCAGAGCCGGGCGGAGCGGATCCGCGAGATCGTCCGGATCGTCCAGGAATCACGGGTGGGGGAGGTGACGATCGAGGACGACGACTTCCGCGTCACCGTCAGGCGCACGGAGGAGACGGCGGCGGCCCCGGCGCTGCCGGGCACGCCGGAAGAGTCCCTGCTCACGCCCGCTGGCGAGGCGGCTGCCGACGGCGTCGTGCGCGTCGAGTCGCCCATGGTGGGCACCTTCTACCGCGCGCCGCAGCCGGGGGCGCCGCCGTTCGTCGAGGTCGGCGACGTGGTCGCGCCAGGTCAGACGATCTGCCTGATCGAGGCGATGAAGCTCTTCAACGAGCTGAAGGCCGAGGTCGAGGGCGTCGTCCGCGAGGTCCTCGTCGAGAACGGCCAGCCGGTCGAGTTCGGGCAGGCGCTGTTCGAGCTGGAGCCGCTGGCCGCGGCGCCGCCCGCGCTCTGATGTTCGAGCGCGTGCTGGTCGCGAACCGCGGCGAGATCGCGGTCCGCGTGATCCGCTCGCTCCACGAGCTCGGCGTGGAGGCGGTGGCGGTCTACTCGACGGCGGACGAGGACGCGCTCCACGTGCGGCTCGCCGACCGCGCCGTCCGCATCGGGCCGCCCGCTGCCGCCCAGAGCTATCTCAGCGTCCCGGCGATCATCGCGGCCGCCGAGACGACGGGCTGCGAGGCCGTCCATCCGGGCTACGGCTTCCTCTCCGAGAACCCGGCCTTCGTCGAGGCCTGTGGGGCCAACGGGCTCGCCTTCATCGGGCCGAGCGCGGACGTGATGGCCCGCATGGGCGACAAGGCGCAGGCGAAGCGCGAGCTGAAGGCCGCCGGCGTCCCCCTGGTGCCGGGCACCGAGGACGCCGCGACCCTGGGCGAGGCGCGCGAGGCGGCCGAGACGCTCGGCTACCCGATCCTGCTCAAGGCAGTGGCGGGCGGCGGCGGGAAGGGGATGCGCCTGGTCGAGGACGACGACCGGCTCGAGCGCGCGTACTCGACGGCCTCGGCCGAGGCCGAGGCGGCCTTCGGCGACGGCGCGCTCTACGTCGAGAAGGTCATCGTCCCCGCTCGCCACGTCGAGATCCAGGTGCTCTGCGACTCGCTGGGCGGCGTGCTCACGCTCGGCGAGCGCGAGTGCTCGATCCAGCGGCGCCACCAGAAGCTGGTCGAGGAGTCCCCGTCGCCGGCGCTGACGCCGGAGCTGCGCGAGGAGATGGAGGCCGCAGCGGAGCGCGCCTGCCGCCACCTCGACTACCGCAACGCGGGCACGTTCGAGTTCCTCGTCGGCCCCGACGGCTCCTTCTCCTTCATCGAGCTGAACGCGCGGCTCCAGGTCGAGCACCCGGTCAGCGAGCTCGTCACGGGGATCGACGTCGTCCGCGAGCAGGTGCGGATCGCCGCCGGCGAGCCCCTGGCGCTGACGGGGCGGGCGCCGCGCCGAGGCCACGCGATCGAGATCCGCATCAACGCCGAGGACGCGGAGCAGGCATTCGCGCCCTCGCCCGGGCGCGTCGAGCGCTTTCGGCCGCCGATGGGGCCGTTCGTCAGGTTCGACACCTTCGTCGAGGACGGCTCGGTCGTCTCGCCGTACTACGACTCGCTGCTCGGCAAGCTGATCGTCTGGGACGTCGACCGCCCCGGCGCGATCGCGCGGGCGCTGCGCGCGCTCGGCGAGCTCGAGGTCGACGGCGTGGCGACGACGCGGGACTTCGCGGCGGGCGTGCTCGCGAGCCGGCCGTTCGTGACCGGCGAGTACTCGACATCCTTCCTCGAGGAGCAGGTGGCCACGAGCCGTAGGCTCGACGGAGGCGAGCAGAGAGCGGAGGTGCCGGCTCTGCCGGCGCCGGAGCTGGAAGCATGAGCGACGCGCTCGTGCTCGAGGGCAGCGGGGGGACGATCACGGTCTCGGGCGGCGTCCTCGACCGGCTCGTGCGGCGGGCGGCCGAGGAGGTCGACGGCGTCACCGTCCGCCGCCGGGGGACCTCCGTGAAGGGCGGCCGGGTGGCCGTCGAGCTCAGAGTCCGCTACGGAGCGGTGCTCCCCGCCGCCGCGGAGGCCGTCCAGCGGCGCGTCGCGGAGACCCTCCGGGCCGCCTGCGAGCTCGATCCGTCCGTCGACGTGACGGTGGAGGAGCTCGGATGAGCGGCCGCCGGGCGGCGAGGCGCACCGCGTTCTTCCTCCTCTACCAGTGGGACCTCACGGGCCGGCCGCTCGGGTCGCTCTACGAGGGCGACATCGACGAGTACGCGCAGCTGCTGGCCGAGGGCGTGGCGCAGCGCGCGGAGGAGCTCGACGCGATCGTGTCGGCCGCGGCGGACGACTGGCCGGCCGACCGGCTCGGTACGGTCGAGCGCAGCGTGCTGAGGATCGCCGTGCACGAGCTCGACGCGGGCCTCGTCCCGCCCGAGGTGGCGATCGACGAGGCCGTCCGGCTGGCGAAGCGCTACGCCAGCGAGGACGCTGCGCGGCTCGTGAACGGCATCCTGGGGCGAATCGTGCGAGAGCGTGCTGCATGAACGTCGAGGACCATCTCCACCGCGCGGAGGAGCTGCTCGCGAAGCTCGAGGCGACCCGCGACGAGCTGGAGCGGCTCGCTGGGGACGAGCCCGACGCGGAGCGCGCGGTGGAGGTGCTCCAGGAGCTCGCCGAGCTCGCGAAGCAGGTCGAACAGGAGCTCGGGCGTGCGCGGCGCGAGGCCGGAGACTGACGTGAGCCGCCCGGAGGAGCTGAAGGCGCTCGTCGAGGAGTACCTCGAGCGGATCGCCTTCTGGCCCGAGCTCGACGGCCAGACCGAGTCGATGCGGTACGCGCTCGTCGAGATGGGGGGAAAGCGCGTGCGCCCGGTAATCTCGCTGGCCGTCGGGGAGGCGCTCGGTGCGCCGCCTGAGCAGGTGCTGCCGGCCGGGGCGGCGGTCGAGCTCGTCCACAACTTCTCACTCGTGCACGACGACCTCCCGGCGCTCGACGACGACCGCGAGCGCCGCGGCAAGCCGAGCGTCTGGGCCGCCTTCGGTGAGGGGGAAGCACTGCTCGCGGGGGATGCGCTGCTCGTCGAGGCGTTCCGGCTCGCGCTCTCGTATCCCGTGCCGCTGGTCGCCCGCGAGCTCGCCGAGGCAACGCTCGGGATGATCGGCGGGCAGTACCTCGACACGATGGTGGCGGACGCCGAGCTCCGCACCGTCCACGAGCTGAAGACGGGGTGCCTCTTCTACGCCGCCGTGACGGTCGCGCTCTGGGCGGCGGAGCTCCCGGCGGCCGAGCAGGAGCCGTGGCGCGCCTTCGCGTCGGAGCTCGGCCTGCTCTTCCAGGCGGTGGACGACATCCTCGACGCCGACGGCTACGTGCTCACCGAGGGAGCCGACGGCGCCCGCCGGATCGCGGAGGAGGCCGCCGCGCGCGCCCGTGAGCGGCTGCACACGATCCCGGTGGACACCGCCGTGCTCGCCGAGATCGTGGACGGTCTCGCCGCCCGCACGTCGTGACACATCCGTGACGGGGTCAGACCCCGTGTCGAGAGTGTGTCGAGCCGCGGGGCGCGGTCCGCGGTCGTTGCGGGAATCCTCGTGGTGCCGTCACGATCGCCTCACGTACGCGTTCTGTCACGGGGTCTGACCTCGGGCCAGTTCCGAAGCGAGCAGGTCCATCAGAAGGCCGTCGTGGCGGACGCCGTCCGCGTCGGTCCAGTACTCGCGCATGACGCCGACCGGGCGGAAGCCCGCCTTCTCGTAGGCCCGGATCGCGCGCGCGTTCTCGACGGCGGGGTCGATCGTCAGGCGATGGTGGCCCCGCTCGTGGACGAGCCAGCGCGCGAGCGTGCGCACCGCATCCGTGCCGACCCCCTGACCGTGCACCTCCTCCGAGAGGAAGATGTCGATCCCCGCGCTCTCGTACTCCGGGTGGTCCTCTTCGTGGTACTGGATCATCCCGGCGACCTCGCCGTCCACGAGCACGGCGAGCGCGCTCACCTCGTCGCGTCCCTCGGCCTTCGCGGTCAGCTTCTCCTCGGTGATGCCAGCCCACCAGCGCGAGACCGCGGGCTGGCGGCCGATCTCGACGAGCCCCGGGATGTCGCCGTGCTCGAGCGGACGGAGGACGACAGCCTCTCCACGCAGTTCCACGACGTTCTTGTAACACCCGACCCGACTACGCTTCGCGCGTGAGGAAGCGGGCCGACGTCCTGCTCGTCGAGCGCGGGCTCGCCGACAGCCGCGCGCAGGCCCAGGCCCTGATCCTCGCCGGGCGCGTGCGCGGCCCGAACCACCAGGCCGTCGACAAGCCGGGACGCGAGCTCGACGAGGCCGCGCCGCTCGAGGTCGAGCGTCCGCCCCGGTTCGTCTCGCGCGGCGGGGACAAGCTCGACCACGGCCTCGACGAGCTGGGCGTGGACGTCCGCGGCCGGGACGCGCTCGACGTCGGCGCTTCGACTGGCGGGTTCACGGACGTGCTGCTGCAGCGCGGCGCGGCCCGCGTCGTCGCGCTCGACGTCGGCTACGCCCAGCTCCACGAGCGCCTGCGCGCCGATCCCCGTGTGACCGTGCTCGAGCGGACGAACGTGCGGGAGCTCGACGAGCTGCCCTTCGCCCCCGACCTCGTCGTCTGCGACGTCTCCTTCATCTCCGTGCGGACCGCCCTGCCACCCGCCTTGCGCCTAGCGAAGCCGGGCTGGGAGGCGGTCGTGCTCGTCAAGCCGCAGTTCGAGGCCGGCCGGAGAGACGTGGGCCGGGGCGGCGTGGTCCGGGACCCGGACGTGCACCGACGGGTGCTGCGCGGGGTCGCCGAGACGGCGCCGGCCTGGGGGGCAGAGCCCGCGGGCGTCGTAGACTCCAGCTTGAAGGGCCCCAAGGGCAACCGCGAGTTCTTCCTCCACCTTCGCCAGCGCGAGCAGCCGCACCTACCGCATGACCTCGACGCCTGGATCGACCGTGCAGTCGGCGGTTAAGCGCGCCGCCGTGATGACGCACGGCCGGCCCGAGCGGACGGGCCCGGCGCTCGAGCGGCTCGAGGCGCTCGCCGACCGGCTCGGGGTCGAGCTCGCGCTCGCGCCCGAAGAGCTCGACAAGCACGGCCGCGCCGACGGCGACGGGTCGCTCGAGGACGCCGACCTCGCCGTGGTGCTCGGCGGCGACGGCACCACCCTCCGCGCGCTGACCCGGTTCCTCGGGACCGGCGTCGCCGTGATCGGCGTCAACTTCGGCCGCGTCGGCTTTCTCTCGGCGATGGAGGAGGCCGAGCTCGAGAGCGGCCTCGAGCGCGCATTCGCGGGGGACTACGCCGTCATCGAGCTGGCGACGCTCGCCTGCGAGATCGGGGACGTCGAGCGCTCGGCCGTCAACGACGTAGTCGCCCACAGCGCGACCGTAGGGCGGATGGTGGAGATCTCGTGGGCGGTCGACGGGGAGGAGCTCGGTGAACTCGCCTGCGACGGCGTCGTCTGCTGCACGCCGGCCGGCTCGACCGCCTACAACCTGTCCGCGGGGGGCCCGGTCCTCGTCTGGGGCCTCGAGGCGATGGCCGTGACCTTCGTCGCGCCACACTCGCTGCAGGCGCGGCCGCTCGTCGTTCCCCGCGGACGCGAGGTGACCGTCCGGAACCTGACGCCCGACGTCCCGCTCGCGGTCACCCTCGACGGCCGTGTCTTCGAGGAGCTTCGCGCGGGAGGCGAGCTGCGGCTGCGCCTGCACGAGCGCCGCGCACGCCTCGCAACCCTGCCCGAGCGCACGTTCTTCCGACGCTTCAGGGACACCTTTGCTCCGTAGGCTGCGCATCGAGAACCTCGTGCTGATCCAGGCGGCCGAGCTCGAGCTCGCGCCCGGCCTGAACGCGATCACGGGCGAGACCGGAGCGGGAAAGACGATTCTCGCGCAGGCCGTCGGCCTGCTCCTCGGCGCGAAAGGGGAGGCGGGCTACGTCGGCGCCGGCGGCGACGAGGCGTACGTCGAGGCCGAGCTCGAACTCCCCGGCGGAGTGCTCGACGAGGAGGGGCTCGAGTCCCTCGTCGAGCTGAGGCCGGCGGACGAGGAGGGGCTCGTCCTGGCTCGGCGCGTCTTTGCCGACGGGCGGACTCGCGCCTACGCCTGGGGGCGGGCCTCCGCCCGGGAGGACGTGGCGGCCCTCGCCGAGCGGCTGGTCGCCATGTCCGGGCAGTTCGAGCAGCGGCGGCTCGCGCGGCCCTCCTACCAGCTCGACGTCCTCGACGCCTTCGCGGGCGAGGAGCAGCTGCGGCGGCGCGCCGAGCTCCGGAGCGCCTGGCGTGAGCTCCAGGACGCCCGCCGCCGCCTGTCCGGCGCGGCGGACGCGGCGGGGCGGCTGGAGGAGCTGCGCCGGCTCGCCGAGGACGCCGACGGCCTCGAGCCGGGCGCGGAGGAGGAGCTGCTGGCCGAGCGCGCGCGCCTGCGCCACGCGGTCGAGATCGCCGAGGCCGCGGGCTCGGCCGCCGACGCCGTCCAGCCCGAGGACGGCGAGGGCGCCGCCGGGCTGGCCGCGCTCGGTGCCCGCTCGCTGGCGTCCGTCGAGGGACTGGCGCCCGAGCTGGCACGCGCGGCGGAGGAGCTCCGCGACGCCGAGGTGCGGCTGCGCGAGGCGGCGAGCGGCCTGCGGGCATTCCTCGCCGCCCTCGACGCGGAACCGGGCCGGCTGGAGCGGGTCGAGGGCGAACTCGACCGGATCGGGGAGACGAAGCGCCGTCACCGCTCCGCGAGCTACGAGGAGCTGCTCGCGCGCGCAGCGGAGGCGCGGGCCGCGCTGGCGGGCGAGGAGGATCCCGGTGCCGCGGCGCGGGAGGCCGTCGCCCAGGCGGAGCAACGCGTCGCTGCCGTCTCGTCCGCGCTCGCCGCGTCGAGGCGGACCGCCGCGCCCACCTTCGCCGAGGCGGTCGCGGCCGAGCTGCGCGACCTGGGCCTGGGCGAGGGCGAGTTCGCCTGTGTGCTCGAGCCGCGCGAGCCGTCCGCGACCGGGACCGACGCCGTCCGCTTCCTGATCCGGCCGAACCCGGGCCTGCCGCTCGCGCCCGTGGCCGAGACGGCCTCCGGCGGCGAGCTCTCGCGGATCGCGCTGGCGATCGCCGCCGTTGCCGGCGGGACGACGCTGGTCTTCGACGAGCTGGACGCCGGCATCGGCGGCCGGACGGCAAACGCGGTGGGGGCGGCGTTGCGGCGCCTGGCCGAGCGGGCACAGGTGCTGACGATCACCCACCTGCCGCAGATCGCCAGCGTCGCCGACCGCCACTTCCGCGTGGAGAAGGTCCCGGGCGACCCGACGCGCACGCACATCGAGCAGCTCGACGACGCCTCCCGGCGCGACGAGCTCGAGCGGATGCTCGGCGGCGAGGAGTTCCTCCAGACCGTCCGCTCGGGATGAGCTTCGTCGAGTTCACCGGGCGTGCGCGGCTCGACAGGCGCACGAAGCACCTCGTCCGTCGGCTCACGGCCGACGACATCGCGATCGTCGACCACGCCGACCTCGACCGCGTGTCGGCCGAGGAGCTCGTCGAGTCCGGGGTCCGGGTCGTCGTCAACGTGGCGGAGTCGCAGACCGGGCGCTTCCCGAACCCCGGCCCGCTCCTCCTCGTGCGCGGCGGCGTGCGGCTCATCGACGCGCCCGGGGCGGACCTGTTCGAGCACGTCAGCGAGGGCGAGCAGCTCACCGTGCGCGGCGCCGGGCTCTATCGCAACGGCAGCTGCCTCGTCACCGGCCGCGTCCGCACCGAGGAAGAGCTGGCCCGGGCACTCGCCGAGCAGCAGGGCCGCGTCACGCAGTCCCTCGAGGCCTTCGCGGAGAACACGCTCCTCCACCTCCGGGAGGAGGGCAGCCTGCTCTCCGGCGAGATCGACTTCCCGCCGCTCGAGACGCGCTTTCGCGACCGGCACGCGCTCGTCGTCGCCCGCGGCCCCGGTCACCGCCGCGACCTGCGGATCGTGCGGCCGTACGTGCGGGACTTCAAGCCGGTGCTCGTCGCGGTCGACGGGGGCGCCGACGCGCTGATCGAGGCCGGCTACAAGCCGCACGTGATCGTCGGCGACATGGACTCCGTCTCCGACCGCGCGCTCCGCTCCGGCGCGGAGCTCGTCGTTCACGCGTACCGGCACGGCGAGGCCCCCGGAGCGCGGCGGCTCGAGTCGCTCGGGCTCCGGTTCGGGACGGTGAGCGCGCCCGGGATCAGCGAGGACGTGGCCCTGCTGCTGGCGCACGAGCGCGGCGCGGAGCTGATCGTCGCCGTCGGCACGCACTTCAACCTGCTCGAGTTCCTCGAGCGCGACCGCGCGGGCATGTCCTCGACCTTCGTCACCCGGCTGAAGGTCGGGGAGAACCTGATCGACGCGAAGGGCGTCTCGCGCCTCGTCGACCGCAGCGTCGGCCTCTGGCCGATCGCCGTCCTCATCCTCGTCGCGCTCGTCGCGATCGTCACCGCGGTCGTCGCGTCCCCGTCCCTGCGGAGCCTGCTCGAGCTGCTCGAGCTCCGCCTCCGCGACGCGCTCGGGTTCTGATGTTCGACTTCCGCTACCACGTCGCCTCGCTGGCGGCCGTCTTCCTCGCGCTCGTCGTCGGGATCGTGATCGGCGTCGGACTCTCGGGGCAGGGGATCGTCGCCGAGAGCGAGCGGGAGTTCCTCAACGACCGGATCGACGAGCTCGAGGCGTCGCTGGGGCAGGCCGAGACGCGGAGCGACCAGGATCGCGTCGCGGTGCAGTTCGCCGACGCCGCCTACGCGGCGGTGATGGAGAATCGGCTTGCCGGCAGGCGCATCGCGGTCGTCTTCGTCGGCCGGACGAACGAGCTCCGCTCGGCGATCTCGGCCGCGATCTCGGATGCCGACGGCACGGTCGTCCGGTTGCGGGCGCTCAAGGTGCCCGTCGACGCGGAGGCGCTCCTCGGGGCCGTACCTCTGCAGGGCATCGGCGACGTGCGCGAGCTGGGGCGCATGCTTGCCGGGGAGCTGCTCGCGGGCGGGCCCTCGCCGCTCTGGGATGCGGTCGCCGAGCAGCTCGTGATCGAGCGGATCCCCGACGCGGACGCGCCGGCCGACGGCGTCGTCGTCGTCCGCAGCGTCGATCCTCAGGAGGGCGAGACCGCACGGCTCCTGAACGGGCTCTACGGCGGCCTGACCGGGGCCGCGCCGGCCGTCTGGGCCGAGGGCCTCGGGCCGCTGCCGAGCCGGCCGGAGGGGTTCGCCGTGCTCCGCGACGTCTCCACCGCGCTCGGCCGGGTCAGCCTGGCGGTGCTGCTCGAGACGGGAGCTCAGGGCGAGTACGGACCCGGCGCCCCCAGCGCGGTGCCGACGATCCAGCCCGTGCCGCCGCTCGCGGGGACGGATGGCTGAGCCGGTGGCGGTGCTGGTCGCCGCCCGCGACGAGGCCGAGGGGATCGCTGCGACGGTCGCGGCGCTGAGGGAGCAGTTCCCCGGCGCCGAGGTGCTCCTGGCCGACGACGGCTCCCGCGACGGCACCGCGGACGCGGCCGAGGCGGCCGGCGCCGTCGTGCTCCGGCTGCCGCGGCGCGGCAAGGGCCAGGCGCTCTCGGCGGCCGAGCGGGCCGCGCCCCCCGGGTCGCTCCTGCTCTGCGACGCCGACCTGCGCGGCGACCTGCGCCCGCTCGCGAAGGCGGACGCCGACCTCGTGGTCGCGCGCTTCGAGGAGCGGCAGGGCGGCGGCTTCGGGATCGCGAAGGCGGCCGCCCGCGCCCTGATCCGGCTCCGCAGCGGGCTGGAGGCGGCGGAGCCCCTCTCGGGCCAGCGCCTCGTCGGCGAGCGTGCGCGCCGGGTCGCCTTTCCGCTCGCGCCCGGATTCGGCGCCGAGACCCGGATGA
>JACVRU010000106.1 GCA_014534295.1 Thermoleophilia bacterium
GTCACGCGCTCGCGCGCCTCCGTGGCCCAGAACTCGTCGGGATCGCGGTCGTAGATCTCGGCCGTCGCGTTCGCCTGCGCCGCGAACTCGGGCGGCGGCGGATAGCGCCGCTCCTCGAGGAGCATCGTCTCGATCGTCGTCATGTCAGCTCGTACGGGAAGTCAGTCAGATTCTCGCAGCCGTCCTCGGTGACGAGCACGAGGTCCTCGAGCCGGCAGCCGCCGTAGCCGGAGCGGTAGAGGCCCGGCTCGACGGCGACCACGTCGCCCGCGACGAGCTCCTCCCCGCTGCGGCCGAGCGAGGGCGCCTCGTGCACCTCGAGCCCGACGCCGTGGCCGAGCGAGTGGAAGAACCCGTCGACGAGCACCTCGCCGGGCTCCTTCGAGAGCTGGGTCGGGTGGCCGTGCTCGTGGAAGAGCTCGCAGACCAGCCGATGGAGTTCGGCTCCGGTGATCCCGGGCCGGATCGCGTGGAGGGCGCGGTCGAGCCCCTCCCCGCAGAGCGCGTGCCACGCGCGCAGCTCGTCGGGGGGCTCGCCGACGACGAAGGTGCGCGTCATGTCGGCGTAGCAGCCGCTCGCGCGGTCGCGCGGGAAGAGGTCGATCACGACGGGGTCGCCGTCTGCGAAGGGGCCCGAGCCCATTTCGTGCCCGACCGCGCTCTGCGGGCCGTGCGAGACGATGATCTCGTCGGCGACCGCTCCGTGGTCGGTGAAGACGCGCTCGACGGCGGCCCGGACCTCCTCGCTCGTGACGCCCTCGCCCAGCATCCCCTTGGCGACGCTCATGGCGGCCTCGCAGGCGCTTTGCGCGCGGCGAATGCCCGCCAGCTCGGCTTCGGTCTTCACGCGCCGGCGCTGCTTGAAGAGGTCGGGGTCGGCGACGACCTGGACACCGCTCTGCCACAGCTTCTGGCCGAGACCGATCGGGAAGGCGAAGGGCGCGACCGCCTCCGAGACGCCGAGCTCCCCGCAGGCGCGGGTCCAGACCTCGAGCTCCGCGTGGTCGCGGTGCATGCCGCTCGCGAGCAGCTCGTCGATGCCGAATTCCTCCATCGCGTGGACCTCGAGCCCCGGGTCCGCCTCGCGGATCCGCTCCACCTCGAGCGCGGAGACGACAACGTGCCGCGCGCCGTTTCGCTCCACGTACAGAAACGGGTCCGGGACCGCCACCGGCACCTCGTGCCGCTGCTCGGGCGAGCGGATCGTGTCGCCGTGGATCAGGACATCGGGCATGGCCGCCAATCGTAGTGGCGATACATAGACTCGTAACGATGGAGCAGGCGCTCGAGCGAGCCCAGCAGCTGATCGCGAGCTACGACGACGAGCTGCGCCGCGACCTGCCGCGCGGCGCCGAGATCTTCGACGCGCACACGCACCTCGGCACCGACATCGACGGCATGACGGGCCAGTACGAGGAGCTGCTGGCGATGCTGGACCGCTACGGCAACGCGAAGGCGTTCATGTTCTGCCTGGACGAGCCCGACCGCGAGCCCGGCTTCCGGGCGCCGAACGACCGCACGCTCGAGTACGCGCGGCGCTCCGAGGGCCGCCTCGTCCCCTTCGTCCGCCTCGACCTCACCCACGACCCGATCGGCGAGGCCGAGCGCTGCCTCGACCTCGGCGCCCGCGGGATCAAGCTCCACCCGCGCGCGCAGCGGTTCATGCTCACCGACGAGCGGCTGGCGCCGGTCTTCGCGATCGCCTCCGAGCGGAACGTGCCGATCCTCATCCACGGCGGCCGCGGGCTGCCCCCGATCGCCGAGGACCTCGCCAGGCTCGTCGAGGAGTACCCCACCGTCCAGCTGATCATCGCTCACGCGGGCATCGCCGACCTCGCCGGCCTCGCAGGGCTGCTCGGCGGGAAGGAGGGCGTCTTCTACGACACCTCCGTCTGGAGCCCGCTCGACCTGCTCGACCTCTTCCGTCTCGTGCCGCCCGAGCAGATCCTGTACGCGTCGGACTATCCCTATGGCCAGCAGCCCGCTTCGCTGCTGCTCTCCGTCAAGGCGGCGAAGCGGGCCGGCTTCGACGAGACGCAGCTGCGGGCGATGCTCTGGGACAACACGGCCGGGATCGCCGCCGGCGAGCCGCCGCCGGAGCCCTCCCAGCCGACCGGGAGCGAGACCTTCGCCCAGCCGCTCACCTTCGCGCGCATCCACCAGTACCTCTCGATGGCGACGCCGCTGCTCTGGACGCGGCAGACCGACACGATCGGCGTGCTCGGCCTCGCGCTGAACGCCTGCTACGAGCCGAACGGCGGCCACCGCGGCGAGATCGAGCAGATCAAGGAGCTGCTCCTGAGCGCGCGCGACCTCTGGCGCGACTTCCAGGACCTCGAGGAGGAGGGCGAGAAGCGGATCGCCGCGCGCGCGACCTTCCGGCTCGTCCACATCGCGGACATCCTGGCGGTGACCACCCCTGCTTGAGCTCACCGTCAACGGCGGGCGCTACGCGTCGCGGGCCGGGGTGGGCGCGACGCTGCTGGAGACTCTGCGCGGCGAGCTCGGCCTCAGCGGTACCAAGATCGCCTGCGGCGAGGGCCACTGCGGTGCCTGCACGGTGCTGCTGGACGGCGTGCCCGTGCTCTCCTGCATCACGCTCGTCCACACGGTCGGCGAGCGCGAGGTGACGACGATCGAGGGCCTGCGCGAGCACCCGCTCGTCCGCTCCTTCGTCCGCGCCGATGCGCTCCAGTGCGGCTTCTGCACGCCCGGCCAGATCGTCTCGGCCGCCGCGCTCGTCGGGGCCGTCCCCGAGCCGAGCCGCGAGGAGATCAGGCACCACATGGCCGGGAACATCTGCCGCTGCGGCGCGTATCCCCGAATCGAGGAGGCGATCCTGACGTGGCGCGACTGATCAAGACCGAGAAGGAGGTCGAGGGCCGCTACGAGGAGACGTGGGTCGTCGTCGAGGAGGACGTGCTCGACCAGTGGCCCGCCGGGCCGCTGACGGTCGTCGGCCAGGCTGTGGAGCGCAAGGACGGGCTCGAGCGCGCCCGCGGCGAGGCGCCCTACACGGCCGACCTGAAGCTGCCGGGGATGCTGCACGCGGCAGTGCTCCGCTCGCCCCATGCCCGGGCGAACGTGAAGCGGCTCGACCTCGAGCCGGCGCGGCGGTCGCTCGGCGTCCGCGCCGTCGTCGGCCCCGGCGACGTCCACGTCCTCACCGACGAGCCCCGCTATCCGGGCCAGCCCGTCGCCGCGGTCGCCGCCGACACGTTCCGCCAGGCCCGCGAGGCCGTGAAGCTGATCGAGGTCGAGTGGGAGGAGCTCGAGCCGCTGCTCGACCCGGACGAGGCGGTCGCGCGCGGCGAGCTCGTCGAGGAGCCGCGGCGCTTCGAGCGCGGCGACCTCGAACGCGGCCTGGCCAAGGCGGACGTGGTCGTGGAGGCCGAGTACCGGACGCAGACGCTGCTCCACAACTGCATGGAGACGCACCAGTCGATCTGCCGCTGGCACGGCGACCGAAAGCTCGACGTCTTCATCTCGACCCAGTTCATCTGGGGCGTGCGCGAGCGGCTCGCCGACCAGCTCGGGCTCGACCCCGACGACGTGCGCGTCGTCTGCGAGTTCATGGGCGGGGGCTTCGGCTCGAAGAACGGCCCCGGCGACTACACGTACATCGGCGCCGAGCTCGCGAAGCGGACCGGCCGTCCGGTCAAGTGCGCGCTCACGCGCCGCGAGGAGAGCCTCGCCACCGGCAACCGGAACGCGACCATCCAGCGGCTCGTCGCCGGCGCGAAGGCGGACGGGACGCTGACCGCGCTCGGCGGCGAGTACGTGAACGCGGTCGGCTGGTCGGGCTTCTCCCCGATGACCGGCGGGCCGATGCAGTACCTATACGCCTGCGACAACGTGCGCGTCGTCGAGCACGGCGCACGGCTGAACGCGCCGCCGAACGCGGCCTTCCGGGCTCCGGGGTTCGTGGAGGGCACCTTCGGGCTCGAGTGCCTGCTCGACGAGCTCGCCGCGAGGCTCGACCTGGACCCGCTCGAGCTGCGGCGCCGCAACCACCTCGACGCCGACCCCGAGGGCCGGTCGTACTCCTCGAAGAACCTGATGGAGTGCTACCGGCTCGCCGAAGAGCACTGGGCTCGACGGGACACTGTGCGTGCGCGCAGCGAGGGCTCGTGGCAGCGGGGCGTCGGACTCGCGAGCCAGGTCTGGTTCGGCGGCGGCGGGCCGCCCTCGTACGCATGGGTGCGCGTGGGCGCGGACGGGCGGGCCGTCGTCGTGACGGCGATGCAGGACATCGGGACCGGCACGCGGACGGCGATGGCGCAGATCGCGGCCGAGGAGCTCGGGTTGCCGCTCGACCGCGTCGAGGTCGCGCTCGGCGACTCCGCCCGCGGCCCGTATGCGTCCATCTCCGCCGGCTCGTCGACCCTCCCGAGCATGGGTCCGGCCGTGCGCTCCGCGGCGGCCGACGCGGCACGGCAGATCCTCGAGCTCGCGGCGCAGCGCTTCGACAAGGAGCAGCGCGTGCTCTCGCTGAAGGACGAGCACGTCGTCGCCTCCGACGGCGGCTCGTGGCCACTGGGCTCGGTCTGCGAACTCCTCGGTGACGGGCAGGTCCTCGGCAAGGGCGCCCGCGGACCGAACCCGACCGGGATGCGAGTGCTGACCTTCGGCGTCCAGGTGGCCGAAGTGGCCGTGGACGTCGAGACCGGCGAGGTGCGGGTCGAACGCGTGGCGGCGATCCACGACGTCGGCCGGATCGTCAACCCGCTCGGCGCGCGCAGCCAGGTGGAGGGCGGCATCGTCCAGGCGATCGGGCACACGCTCTCCGAGGAGCGGCTGCTCGATCCGGAGACCGGCACCGTCCTGACGCAGACGCTCGACGCCTACCGGATGCCGACGATCGCGGACGTGCCGGAGATCGTCGCCGAGTTCGTCGACGTCCCCGACCAGCACCTGACGAACCTGGGCTCGAAGGGCCTCGGCGAGCCGCCGATCATCCCGACCGCGGCCGCGATCGCGAACGCGATCCGCGACGCGACGGGGGCGGACGTCCGCTCGCTGCCGGTGACCCGGGAGGAACTGCTGCGGGCGCTGCGGGAGGCGCGGGAGCGCGTTGGAGCTGTCCCGGCCTAGCACCGTCGACGAGGCCGTAGCGGCCCTCGGCAACGGAGCGGTCGCGCTCGCGGGCGGCACCGAGCTCGTGCCGCTGCTCCGGGACGGGCTCGTCCGCGCCGACCGGGTCGTCCACCTCGCCGACGCGGTCCCGCGCGGAATCGACGGCACGCGGATCGGCGCGGGGACGACGCTCGCGGAGCTCGAAGTAGACCCGCAGATCCCCTCCGCGCTGCGCGAGGCGTGCCGGCTGGCCGCCTCGCCCCAGCTGCGCTCGATGGGGACGATCGGCGGCAACCTGCTCCAGGCAACGCGCTGCTGGTACTGGCGGCTCGAGTTCCCCTGCCGCCTGCACGGCGGCGACCGCTGCCACGCCGCGGAGGGCGTCCACCGCGAACACGCCTTCTTCGCGAGCGACTTCTGCGCCTCCGCGCATCCGTCCGATCCCGCCGCCGCGCTCGTCGCGCTCGGCGGGATGCTCCGAACCGACCGGCGGGAACTGCCGGTGGCCGAGCTCTACCGCCTGCCGACCGAGGACGACCGCTCGACGACGACGCTGGCGCCCGGCGAGCTGATCCTCGAGCTCGACGTGCCTGCGCCCGAGGCGAGCGTGTACCTGAAGGCGATGGACCGGCGGCGCTGGTCCTTCCCGATCGTCGGCGTCGCGGTCGCCCGCGCCGCCGACGGCGTCCGGATCGCGCTCGCGGGGGCGGCGCCGATCCCGTGGGCGATCGCCTCGGAGGCGGACCTCGACGGCGCGACGCCGCTGCCCGGCACCGCGTACAAGCTGGACGTCGCACGCGCGCTCGTCCGCCGCGCGCTCGCGGAGGTATGAGGCGCCTCGCGCCTGTGCTCTCCGCGCTCGCGCTCGCCGGCTGCGGCGGCGGCGACGACGAGGCGGAGCCCACGACGGCCACCGGCGGGGCAGGAGAGGGCGGCTGCCGGGAGACGACGGAGCCGCAGCCGAAGCCGGAGGGGACGCTGCAGGCTCCGGACGAGCTCTTGGACGCCGCCACCGAGCATCGCGTCGTCGTCGAGACGAGCTGCGGCTCGTTCACGATCGTGCTCGACCCGGCCGGCGCTCCGCGCGCGGCCGCGTCCTTCGCCGCCCTCGCGGAGGACGGGTTCTACGACGGCACCGTCTTCCACCGGATCGTCCCCGGCTTCGTCATCCAGGGCGGCGACCCGACCGGGACCGGCTTCGGCGGTCCCGGCTACACGACGGTCGACCCCCCGGCCGGCGGGACGACGTACCCGCGCGGCGCCGTCGCGATGGCGAAAGCCGGTCCCGACCCGGCCGGCACCGCGGGCAGCCAGTTCTTCGTCGTCACGCGGGACGCAGGCCTGCCGCCGGACTACGCGGTGATCGGGCGGGTCACGGAGGGCATCGAGGCGGTCGACCGGATCGAAGCGCTGGGCGACGCGACCACCGAGCTGCCGACGCGGCCCGTGGTCGTCGACCGGATGACGTACGAGCCTGGCAAGTAACAC
>JACVRU010000035.1 GCA_014534295.1 Thermoleophilia bacterium
GACGTTCCGCCGCAGCGCGTGGATGCGGTGGTTGCCGCCGATCGAGAGGGCGTCGCCGTCGCCGGTCACGATCCAGACGGAGAGGTCGGGCCGCGAGGTGGAGAGGCCGGTGGCGATCGCGGGCGCGCGCCCGTGGATCGAGTGCATTCCGTACGTCTGCATGTAGTACGGGAAGCGGGCCGCGCAGCCGATCCCCGAGACGAAGACGAGCCGCTCGCGCTGGAGGCCGAGCTCCGGCATGAAGGACTGGACGGCTGCGAGGATGGCGTAGTCGCCGCACCCCGGGCACCAGCGCACCTCCTGGTCGGACGTGAAGTCCTTCTTCGTCAGCTTGACGAGGCCGTTGCCGTTGCCCTGCTCGCTCACAGCATCGCCTCGATCGCCTCTTCGATCTCCGCCGCCTTCAGCGGGACGCCCCGGACGCGGTTGAAGCCGACGGCGTCGACGAGGAACTCCGCCCGCACGAGCTTCAGCAGTTGGCCGAGGTTCATCTCCGGGATCAGCACGCGCTCGTAGCGGCGCAGCACCTCGCCCGTGTTGCGGGGGAACGGGTTCAGGTAGTGCAGATGCGCGTGCGCGACCTTGCGGCCGGCCCGGCGCACGCGCCGCACGCCCGCCGCGATCGGCCCATAAGTGCCGCCCCAGCCCAGCACGAGCAGCTCCGCGTCGCCGTCGGGGTCGTCGACCTCGAGCTCGGGGATGTCCTGCGCGATCCCGGCAACTTTCTGCGCCCGCAGGCGCACCATCAGGTCGTGGTTGTCGGGGTCGTAGCTGACGTTTCCGGTCTGGTCCTGCTTCTCGAGCCCGCCGATCCGGTGCTCCAGCCCGGGCGTCCCGGGGATCGCCCACGGGCGCGCCAGCGTCTCCGGGTCGCGCGCGTACGGGAGGAACTGCCCGTCCTCCGGCGGCTCGGTCAGGAACGTGGGCCCGATCTGCGGCAGCGAGTCGACCGAGGGAATCAGCCAGGGCTCGGCGCCGTTCGCCAGGTAGGCGTCCGACAGGAGGTAGACCGGCGTCCGGTACTTGAGGGCGATCCGGGCGGCCTCGATCGCCGTGTCGAAGCAGTTGCCCGGCGACGAGGCGGCGACGACCGGCACCGGCGACTCGGAGTTCCGGCCGAACAGGACCATCAGCAGGTCGGCCTGCTCCGGCTTCGTCGGCATGCCGGTGGACGGCCCGGCGCGCTGGATGTCCAGGATCAGCAGCGGCAGCTCGAGCGCGACCGCGAGCCCGACCGTCTCGGACTTGAGGACGACGCCCGGCCCGGCCGACGTCGAGACGCCGAGCGCGCCGCCGAACGAGGCACCGAGGGCGGCGCCGACCGCGGCGATCTCGTCCTCCGCCTGGAAGGTCCGGACGCCGAAGTGCTTGTACCCTGCGAGCTCCTCGAGGATCGAGGAGGCGGGCGTGATCGGGTAGGCGCCGAGGAAGAGATCGAGCCCGCTCTGGACGCTCGCCGCGACGAGCCCGAGCGAGAGCGCCTGGTTGCCGGTGATCTGGCGGTAGACGCCCGGCGAGAGCCGCGCCGGCCGCACCTCGTACTGGACGGCGAACTCCTCGCTCGTCTCCCCGAAGGCGTAGCCCGCCTTGAAGGCGGCCGTGTTCGCCTGCGCGATCGCGGGCAGCTTGCCGAACTTCCGCTCGATGAAGTCGATCGTGCTCTCGACGGGGCGGCCGTACAGCCAGGACATCAGCCCCAGTGCGAAGAAGTTCTTCGACCGCTCCGCCTCGCGCGGCGTCACGTCGATTCCCTTCACGGAGGCGACCGTCATCGAGGTGAGCGGCACCTGGACGACGTTGTAGTCCGCGAGCGACCCGTCCTCGAGCGGGCTCGCCGTGTAGCCCGCCTTCTGGAGGTTGCGCTCGCTGAACGCGTCGAGGTTGACGATCAGGGTGCCGCCCTTCGGCAGGTCCTTGAGGTTCGTCCGCAGGGCCGCGGGGTTCATCGCCACGAGCACGTCCGGCCGGTCGCCCGGCGTGAGGATGTCGTGGTCGGCGAAGTGGACCTGGAAGCCCGAGACGCCCGGGAGCGAGCCCGCCGGGGCGCGGATCTCCGCCGGGAAGTCGGGGAAGGTGGCGAGGTCGTTGCCGACGAGCGCCGTCTCCGACGTGAAGCGGTCGCCCGTCAGCTGCATCCCGTCGCCCGAGTCCCCGGCGAACCGGATGATGACGGCATCGAGCTGCTCGACGGGCTTCGCCATTCGCCTCTCCGACAGCGTAGCTCAGGCTTTACACCAGCCCAACGCCAGGACCGGTACGGTCGAACGCGTGCTCCATCCGACCCTCGGACTGATGCTCGCCAGGGCGCGCCTGCGCCACGACCACGCTCTGCTGGCCCGGCGCCTCAGAGACGCACGCGCCGCACGGTGAGCCCGTAGGCGGCCCCCGAGGCGAACAGCTCCTCGGGATCGACGTCGCCCAGCCACCCGAGGAAGTGCGGCTCGGGCTCCGCCTCCGTGGAGCCGAAGACCGCGGCGCGGTCGGCTCCGGGCTCGGGCGGCCCGCCGCGCTCGAGCTCGTCGAGCCGGCGCTCGGCCTCCTCGGCCGCCGGGCCCTCGGCGTAGCCCTTCGGCACGCCTACGCCTCCGCCAGCAGCAACCGGACGTCGAGCGGGCGCGTGAACATCTCTTCCGGCCACTGCTCCCGCGGTCGATCGCGGTAGAGCTCGACGCCGTTGCCGTCAGGGTCGGCCAGGTAGATCGCCTCGCTGACGCCGTGGTCGGACGCACCCTGGAGGGAAGTGCCCGCCTCGAGTACGCGTCGGACCGCGTCGGCGAGCGTCTTCCGGTCGGGATAGCGGACGGCGACGTGGTAGAGCCCGGTCGTGCCCGGCGGCGGGGGCGGGCCTCCCTTCGACTCCCAGGTGTTGAGACCGATGTGGTGGTGGTAGCCACCCGCGGAGACGAAGGCGGCCTGCTCGCCGTAGCGGTGCTGGAGCTCGAAGCCGAGCACGCCGCACCAGAACCCGAGCGAGCGCTCGAGGTCGGCCACCTTCAGGTGAACGTGGCCGATGTCCACTCGCGGGTCGATGGCCATGCGGGCAGCGTAACGGGGCGGAGGAGCGCGAGGCTCCCCCGCCCCGCGGGCCCCTAGGCGCCGTCCCAAGGGGCGCCAGCCACCGTTGCCGCAGAGGCAACGAGGGCAAGCCACACCAGCGCGCTCATGATGCGACGCCGCATTCAGCCCACCTCCCTTCTCCTTTGAGGCTCCGAACGAGCGGAGATTGACAGGAGCAGAACCCGCCCCACTTTTGTTGTCAAGTCAGGGATTGACCGGGTGCGCGAAGTTGACGATGATTGCGTCGTGGCCGGAGAGACCGAGACCATCGGCCAGCGCCTGCGGCGCCTCCGGCTCGAAAGGGGTCTGTCGCAGCGCGCGCTCGCCGAACCCGGCGTCTCGTACGCGTACATTTCGCGCATCGAGGCGGGGAGCCGCCAGCCTTCGGTGAAGGCGCTGAGGAAGCTCGCCCCGAAGCTCGGCGTCTCGGCGGACTACCTGGAGACCGGATCCGACCTCTCCGAGAGCCAGCGGCTCGAGCTGCGGCTCGCGGACGCGGAGCTGCGGCTGCGGCTGGAGTCGAGTCCGGCCGAGGCCGAGCGCGACCTCCGGTCCTTCCTCGAGGAGGCGCTCGCCGCGGGCGACCTGCGGGCCGCCACGCGCGCGAGGATCGTGCTCGGCGGCGCGGCCCTCGCCGCCGGCCGCGCCACGGACGCGATCGAGCTGCTCGAGCCCGCCGCGCACGACGACGACCTCTCCCCCGCCGCGCGGCCCGACGTGTACTTCGAGCTCGGCCGCGCCTACGCCTACGTGGGCCGGCTCGACAAGGCGATCTCGCTCTACGACCGCTGCCTGGAGGAGACCCGCGAGAACGAGCCCGAGAACCTCTCCGCGCTCGTCCGCTACGCGACCGCTCTGAGCTACGCGCTCACCGACGCCGGCCAGCTCGAGCGCGCCCAGGAGGTGCTGTCCGAGATCGTCGACGACACGGCCGACGCGCTCGCCGAGCCGGGCGCGCAGACGAAGCTCTACTGGTCGCTCGCCCGGCTCGCGGGACTGCGCGGGGAGCACGGAAGCTCCCTCGACTACGCGCGCCGCGCGCTCGCGCTGGTGGAGGCCACGGAGGACACCGTCGAGCTCGGTCGCGCACACCTGCTCTGCGGCTACATCCTCGTTGGTCAGGGAAACGCGGAGCGGGCGGCGCGGCACCTCGACCGCGCGGAGGGTTTCCTCGGCTCGAGCCCGCGACCGACCGACCTCGCCTACCTCCGGACCGAGCAAGCTAAGGCGGCTCTGCTTGTCCACGACGGCCCCGAGGCCGAGCGACGCGCACGGGAGGCGCTGGAGATCCTCGGCCAGCTCGACCCGCCCGAGCAGGGCGCGGCGTGGCTCGCCCTCGCCCGCGGGCTCGACCTCCAGGGCGACCGGGCCGCGTTCGACGCCTTCGCACGCGCCACCAAGATCCTGGAGAGCGCGGACAGGCTCGGAGACGCCGCCGAAGCCTGCCGCTCCTGGGGGCGCGCCCTGCGCGCCGCCGGCCGCGAGGGCGAGGCCATGGACGTGCTCGAGCGGGCGGCGGAGCTCGCCGTCGCCGCGGGCCGCACGGGCGCTCCGGCCGGCCGGACGCGTTAGCTTCCGGGTCGTGCTCGAAACCGAACTCCGCCCGCGCGGGCCGTACTCGCTCGCCCTCACAGTGCGCTGGTACGGGGACGCCACGCGCATGGTTCGCGAAGGGCTCGTGACCGCGGCGGTCCCCGGCGGAGTCGCGCAAGCCTGGCAGCGGCCGGACGGCCGCATCGTCCTGCGCGGGGAGTCGGAGGAGGCGATCGAGCGGCTCCGCTTCTCGCTGGCGATGGACGACGACCATACGCCGTTCCTGCGCCGGTTCGCCGGCGACCCGTTGATCGGCGAGGCGACGCGGCGGCTTCGCGGCCTCCGCCAGTCCCGGGTCTCGACCGTGACGCACGCGCTCCTGCGCGCCTTCTGCGGGCAGCTGATCGAGTCGAAGCGCGCACGGCATCTGGAGGCGCGGATCGTCCGCGCGGCCACGCCCTCCGTCGCCGGCTCGGCCCTGCACGCGCCGCCGACCGCCGCCTCGTTCGCCTCGCTCGCCCCCGCGGCGCTGAGGGCGCACGGCCTGCACGCGCGCCGGGCGGCTGCGCTCGTCCGCCTCTGTCGCGCCTCCGATCCCGAGCGGCTTCGCGCCCTGCCGACCGAGGCGGCCGCGCGCTACCTCGAGCGGGAGCGGGGCCTGGGGCCGTGGTCGGCCGGCGTCGTGTGCCTGGAAGGGCTCGGCCGCCCGGAGCGCGGGCTCATCGGCGACCTGGGGCTGATCAAGCTCGTGTCAGCGCTGCGGGGACGGCGGGCGGAGGCCTGGGAGACCGAGGAGCTGCTCGCCCCGTACGGCGAGTGGGCCGGCCTCGCCAGCGTCTACCTGCTCAAGGGCTGGGGGCTGGGACTGGTGCGGGCCGCGTGAGCGACGTCGAGCTCCGCATCGAGGACGACCCCGCAGGCGCCGTCGCGCACGAGCTCGCGCGTGCCGCCGGCGAGGGGGGCAACGTCGCGGTCTCCGGCGGATCGAGTCCCCGGCCGGCCTACGAGCGCGCGGCGGCCCTCGCCCCAGACTGGAGCCGGATCGACCTCTGGTGGGCCGACGACCGCTGCGTTCCCGCCCACGACCCCCGCTCGAACTACCGCCTCGTCCGGGAGACGCTCCTGGACGGGCTCTCGCGGCCGCCGGCCGTCCACCGTGTACGGGGCGAGCTCGCGCCCGACGAGGCCGCGGCTGCATACGACCAGGAGATCCGCGGCGTCCGTCTCGACCTGGCTCTGCTCGGGATCGGGCCCGACGGCCACACCGCCTCGCTGTTCCCCGGCTCGCACGCCCTGGAGGAGGCGGAGCGAGCGGCCGTGGCAGCGGGGGCCGGACTGGAGCCGTTCGTCCCGCGGGTAACGCTGACGGTGCCGATGCTCTCGGCCGCCCGGTTCGTGGTCTTCCTCGTCACCGGCGAGGACAAGGCGGTGGCCGTCGCCCGCGCGTTCGAGGGCGAACCGGACCCCGCGACCCCCGCGAGCCTCGTCCGCTCGGCCGAGGGCCGGACCGTCGCCGTGCTCGACGCGGCCGCGGCCAGCCGCCTCGAGCTCAAGTAACACAGTGTTACGAACTGCGGCTCGCCTGGTGCAGCGACTCTCGCCGCAAGTAACAGAGTGTTACTTGCGCTCCGGGAGGAGCGGCGAGTCGAGCTCCACGGTCAGGGCGCGCTGCTCGGCCAGGGCCCGGAGGACGAGCACAGTGTCGGCGACGGGCACGTCCTCGAGGTACTCCTCGCGCGTCTCGAACGACTCCAGCACCGCCTCGATCGCCTCGACGTAGCCGACCTGGTCCGTGCGGGCGGCGATCGTCGCGAGCGCGTCGCCGACCGGCGCGGGGAAGTCGGGATGGATGCGGATCGCGTCGGCGTGCACTCGCGCCTCCCGGTCGCGGCGGAGCACGAGCAGCGCCAGACAGGCGGCGTAGCGACCGATCGGCGACTCGGCCTCGCCGGCCCCCGTCTCGAGCGTCCAGCGGGCGGCCTCCGCCGCCGCTCCCCGGTCTCCGGCCAGCAGCTGGGCCTTGATGGCTCCGATCGGGCGGCCCCAGCTGCCCGGCGGCGCGCTCTCGAAGCTCTCCCGCCAGCGGGCTGCCGCGCGCGCGAGCCACTCCCGGGCACGTTCGCCGTCGCCGAGCATCAGGGCGCAGAGCCCCGCGCCGTAGGCGGCGTTCCCGAGGCGGGTGAGCCGCCGCTGGCGCTGGTCGTCGTCCGCCGCGTCCGGCAGCCGCGCCTCGCCGTCGGCGTAGCGCCCGGCCTCCGTCCCCAGCGTCGCTGCCCAGTCCACGGAGCGGGAGTATGCTCACCGCGTGGGTAGGGCGTTGCGGGAGGTCGTCTACGTGGACGGCGCACGGACCCCCTTCGGCCGCGCCGGGCCGAAGGGAGTGTTCTGGCGGACGCGCGCGGACGACATGGCCGTGAAGGTCGTGCGCGAGGTGCTGCGGCGCAACCCGCAGCTGCCCCCCGAGCGGATCGGCGACGTCGCCCTCGCGGCGACCGCCCAGGTGGGCGACCAGGGGCTGACGCTCGGCCGCGACGTCGCGCTGCTCGCCGGCCTGCCGCAGACGGTCCCCGGCTACGCCGTCGACCGCATGTGCGCCGGCGCGCTCACCGCCGTCACGACCGTCGCCGGCGAGATCGCGCTCGGCGCCTGCGACGTCGCGCTCGCGGGCGGCGTCGAGCACATGGGCCATCACCCGATGGGCGACGACGTCGACTTCAACCCGCGCTTCGTCGCCGAGCGGCTGATCGACGAGTCGGCAGCGACGATGGGCGCGACCGCCGAGAACCTCCACGACCGCTTCCCGCACCTGACGAGAGAGGACGCCGACCGCTACGCCGTCCGCTCCCAGCAGAAGGCCGCCTCTGCCTGGGAGAACGGGATCATGCGGGAGACCATCGTGCCGATGAGCGTGTTCACCGACGACGGGTGGCGGATCGCCGAGCGCGACGAGTTCCTGCGCCCCGACACGACGATGGAGGGCCTAGCGACCCTGAAGACGCCCTTCCGGGCCGGCGGCCGAGTCACGGCCGGCAACTCCGCCGGCCTCACCGACGGGGCCACCGCGTGCATCCTCGCCTCCGAGGAAGCGGCGGCCGAGCTCGGCCTCGAGGCGCGGATGCGCCTCGTCTCGTTCGCGTACGCCGGCGTCGAGCCCGAGGTGATGGGCATCGGGCCGATCCCGGCGACCGAGAAGGCGCTTGCGCAGGCAGGCCTGACGCTGGACGACATCGGACTGATCGAGCTGAACGAGCCCTTCGCCGTCCAGGTGCTGACCTGGTGCGACGGGCTGGGCGTCGCCTCCGAGGACGAGCGGCTCAACTCCTACGGCGGAGCGATCGCCTGCGGCCATCCGCTCGCCGCCACCGGCGTCCGCCTCCTCGCGCAGCTTGCGTACGGCTTCCGCGAGCGGCCCGACGTGCGCTACGGCCTGACCGGTCTCTGCATCGGCCTCGGGATGGGCGCCGCCGTCGTCTGGGAGAACCTCCATGCGGAGTGAGTTCAAGCTCCAGCGCGCCGGCGAGTTCGCGCTCGTCACGCTCGACAACGGCGAGGACTGGACCAAGCCGACCACTCTGGGCGAGTCGGCACTCGAGTCCCTCGCGACGCTCCTGGACGAGCTCGAGGGCGGCGACTGGGCCGGGCTCGTGCTCACCGGCAAGCCGTTCGTCTTCTGCGTCGGGGCCGACATCGACCAGTTCCCGGACGTGACGCCGGAACGCGCCCGCGCAGGCAGCCGCGCCGGCCACGAGCTCTTCGGCCGACTGGCCGCGCTCCCGTTCCCCACGCTGGCGGCGATCAACGGCGCCTGCCTCGGCGGCGGGCTGGAGCTTGCGCTCCACTGCGACTTCCGGACGATCTCGACCGCCGTCCGCCACCTCGGATGCCCGGAGGTCTTCCTCGGCCTCTTCCCGGCGTGGGGCGGCACCCAGGTCGTCCCCCGCCTCGTCGGACCGGAGGCGGCGGTGAAAGTGCTCGTCGACAACCCGCTGGCGCAGAACCGCATGCTCGACGGCAAGTCCGCCTACGAGCTCGGCTTCGCGGACGCGCTGCTCCAGCCGGTCGAGTTCCTCGACGACTCGATCGCGCTCCTGTCATCACACCTTCGTGACGGGGTCAGACCCCGGTCCGAGAGCGTGACGATTGATCCAGAGGCGATGGCGGAGGCCGTCCGACGCGCCCGCGCACGCGTCGACGACCAGGTGCACGGCGCCGCCCCGGGCCCGTACGTCACGCTCGACCTCATCGAGGGCTCGGCCCGCTGGAGCGCCGAAGAGGGCTACCGGGCGGAGGAGGACGCGATCGCCGAGCTGCTACCCGGCCCGCACGCCCAGGCGTCGCTCTACGCGTTCAACCTGGTCGAGCGGCGCGCGAAGAAGCAGCGCCCGCCCGGCGAGCCGCGCCCGGTCGAGAAGGTCGGCATCGTCGGCGCAGGGCTGATGGCCTCGCAGATCGCCGCCCTCGCCCTCCGGCGCCTGGAGGTGCCCGTCGTCCTCAAGGACGTCTCACAGGAGATCGTCGACGCGGCCGTGGAGCGCGTCCGCGTCGAGGCCGGCGCCCGCAAGCCGTTCCTCGCCACGATCGTCTCCGGCACGACCGGCTGGGACGGGTTCGAGGACTGCGACCTGATCCTCGAGGCGGTCGTCGAGCAGCTGCCGGTGAAGCAGCGGGTCTTCGCAGAGCTGCGCGCGCTCGCGAAGCCCGGCGCCGTGCTCGCCACCAACACGTCCTCGCTGCCGGTCGGCGAGATGGGCGCCGACCTCGGCATGCACTTCTTCAACCCGGTGGCGATCATGCCGCTCGTCGAGCTCGTCGTCACGCCGGACACGCCGGAGGACGCGCTCGCCACCGCGGCGGCCGTCACCCGCAAGTTGCGCAAGACCGGCGTCGTCGTCAAGGACTCGCCCGGCTTCGTCGTCAACCGCGTCCTCACGCGCCTGACCTCCGTGCTGATGGACGCCCTCGAGCACGGGAACACGACCGAGGAGACCGACGAGGCGATCCTCCGGCTCGGGTTGCCGATGGCGCCGTCGGTGCTGCTCCAGATGGTCGGGCCGAAGGTCGCCTACCACACGCTCGAGACCATGCACGCCGCCTTCCCCGACCGGTTCCCGCTCTCGCCGACGCTCGGCAACTTCGCCGAGGGCAAGGACGAGGTCGTCGTCGTCGAGGACGATCCGCGAACGGTCGAGGAGATCACCGACGCCGTCCTCGACGCGATGGCAGACGAGATCGAGCGCCTGCTCGAGGAGGGCGTCGTGCCGGACGCGGCCGACGTCGACACCTGCCTGCTCCTCGGCGCCGGCTTCCCGTTCTTCCTCGGGGGGATCACGCCGCACCTGCGCGCCCGCGGCGCCTCGCTGCCCGCCTAGAGGCCCCGGTGAGCGCGACGGCCCAGGCGCTGCCCGCGGTCGAGCGCCGCCGGCTCGTCCGCTCCGCGCGGCTGCTCGCGTGGGGAAGCCTGCTCTGGATGACCGCGGAGGGCGTGATCGCGGTCGTCGCCGGCATCCTCGCCGGCTCGATCGCGCTGATCGGATTCGGCATCGACAGCGGCATCGAGGGGCTCGCGAGCGTCGTCATCGTCTGGCGGTTCTGGGGCGCGCGCGCTCTCTCGGAGGCAGCCGAGCGGCGCGCCCAGAAGCTCGTCGCGGTGCAGTTCTTCCTGCTCGCGCCCTACGTCGCTGTCGAGGCCGTGCGGGCGCTCGCCGCCGGCCACGAGCCGGACGTGAGCCCGCTGGGGATCGGCCTCACGATCGCCAGCGCGATCTCGATGCCGCTCTTCGGCGTCGCCAAGCGGCGCGTCGGCCGCCGGCTGGGCTCCTCGGCGACGGTGAGCGAGGGCGCCCAGAACATGCTCTGCGCATACCTCTCGCTGGCGGTGCTCGCCGGGCTGGCCGGCAACGCGGCCGCGGGCTGGTGGTGGCTCGACGCGATCGCCGCGCTGCTGATCGCCTTCGTCGCCTTGCGAGAAGGCCGGGCGGCCTGGCGCGGCGACGAGTGCTGCTAGCGCCTAGGGAAGGAACTCGACCCGCCGGAGCCGGCGCACGAGCTCGAACAGGCCGGTGACGGCGACCGCGATGCCGAAGCCGAGCAGGAGCGCCTTCCAGATGTCCTCGCGGAAGGCCGTGCCCCCGAGGTAGCCGATCATCGCCGCGTAGGTCGCCCAGATCACCACCGCGACCGCGTCGTAGACGAGGAAGCGCCGCCAGGTCATGTCGAGCGTGCCGCAGGCGAACGTCGTCACAGTCCGCCCACCGGGGACGAAGCGCGCCGTGACGATCACGAGCACGCCGTAGCGGTCGAGGAGCCGCTGTGCACGCGCCAGCCGCCGCCGTCCCTTCTCCCCGCGGAACAGCCGCTTGGCAGCCCGCTCGCCGAAGAGCGCGCCGAGCCCGTAGGAGACGTTGTCGCCCGCGAAGGCGCCGAGCGCGGCAGCGGGGATCACGACCCAGAGGAGCAGGTCGCCGGTTGCGGCGAGCGTCCCGGCGGCGATCACGGCTGTCTCGCTGGGCACGATCGGGAAGAACGCGTCGAGCCCCGAGACGAGGAAGAGGGCCGCATACGTGAGCGGGCTGCCGCTGACGTAGTCGGCCACGTCGTCGAGGAACGCGAGCACGAGGGGCGCTGGCATCAGGCCGGAATGCCCGTGCCCCGAGGCCGGAAAACGGCTATATTCCCCGCAGGCGATGCCCGTTGGGATCAGCGTGCGGGCGCGCCGCCTCTGGAGGGAAGTTGCAGCGCCCCGGCGCGCTGCACCGATGCAGACCACGACCGACCACCTCACTCTCGAACCGGAGGCGATCGACGCGCTTGTCGACGCCGCCGCGCGCGCGTCCGACTGGGCCGGCGAGCCCTTCCTGCACGCAGACGAGGAGCCGGGCGGCGTGCTGGCCCCCGGGACGTCGCGCCGCCGGGCGCTGGACGAGGCGACTGCCGAGATCGAGGCCGGAGCGCCGAAGCCCTCGCCGCGCTGGCGCGTTCGGTTCGGCCTGATGCTCGGTCTCGAGCGGGTGCTCTCGGAGGACCCGGTGCGACTGGCCTCGGGCACCGAGCTGCGCCGGCACCAGGTCGACGCGCTCGCCGGGATGCTCACCGAGCTGATCGCGATGCACCAGGCCGAGGCGCCGCCGAATGGAAACGGAAACGGCGCCGTGGCCGAGGAGCTCGAGGACGAAGACGACGAGCCCGACGACGAGCTGGGGCTGCCCGACGGGCTCGACGAGCTCCCGGAGGACGAAGTCCCCCGCAGGCGCGACCAGGGCGCGGTGCGGCGCTTCCGCTTCCGGCATCCCACCGCCTCCGGCAAGACGATCGCCGCCGCCGGCTTCGTCGAGGCGGCCCGCACGCTCGGCGTCCTGATCCTCACGCACCGGCGCCTGCTCGTCTCGCAGTTCACGCGCGACCTGACCGCCGAGGGCTACGGCGACCGCCTGACGCCCGAGATCCTCGGCGGCCGGACGGCTCCCCGCGAGAATGCGCTCACGATCCAGACGTACGCGTGGTTCGCGCGACACGTGAACGATCTCTCCCGGGACGCGTACCACCTCGTGATTTGCGACGAGGCCCATACGGCGCTGGGCGAGAAGACCTCCGCCGCGATCCGATCCTTCCACGAGCCGGTCTACATCGGCATGACCGCGACCGAGCAGCTGATCGCGAAGCAGGTCTCCGACGTCTTCCCGGCCTCCGTCGACGACCTGCCGCTGACGGACGCGGCCAGGCGCGGGCTGATCGCTCCGCTGCGCGTCCTGCGGGTCCCGCCGGTCGCCGCGATCAACTCCGTGCCGATCGTCGGCGGCGACTTCGACCAGGAGGCATTGGCCAAGACCCTCGACCACCAGGCGCTCAACCAGGCCGCCGCCAGCCTCTACCGCGACCGGTTCGACAACACGCCCGGGATCGTCTACGCGGCCGGCGTCGAGCACGCGTACAACCTGGCCGCCGAGTTCCGGGCCGCCGGGATCAGGGCCGAGGCGGTCTCGGGCCGCACGCCGCCGGTCAAGCTCGCGGAGACCCTGGCGGCCTACGAGCGCGGCGAGATCAACGTGCTCATCAACGCCCAGCTGCTCGCCGAGGGCTGGAACTCGCCGCGCGCGACCGTCTGCATGCACCTCGCCCC
>JACVRU010000050.1 GCA_014534295.1 Thermoleophilia bacterium
GGACGTGGGAGAAGACGCCCTCCCTCTTCACGGGCGAGCCCGACCAGCGCGAGGCCGGCCGCGCCGCTGCTGCCGAGTGGCTCGCTGCGACGGGAAGGCCGGACGACGTCCTGCTCGGCTACGAGCCGGTGTTCCTCGAGGCGCAGTCCCGAAGCGCCGACTTCTCGCGGCGGATCATCCCCCGGGCGGACGCGGGCCTCGCCGTCCGCGCGCTCGAGCTCGCGCCGAAGCCGCTCGGACGAGGGGTCTGGGTCTTCAGCTCCTGGGGTCCGACCAGCATCGTGCAGCGGCTCGACGCGCCGCTCGTCGTCCCGCGGCCGCAGGAGGGGTTCGAGGCGAGAACGTTCGGCCCGTATCTCGTGATCCGCAGCCGCGAGCCGGCCGGAACGCCGCTCGGCTACGTCCGGCTCGCAGCGGCCGCCATGATCGCGGGCAAGACGATCGGGATCGCCGACGCCGACGTCAACTTCGCCATGCTGTCGCGCGCGGCGAGCGCGCTCGGCCAGATCTACGAGGCGGCTTCCTCGGCCCGCTCCGCCTCGACGAGCTCCCGGTAGCAAGGGGCGCCCTCGAAGGCGGCGAGACCCGCGGGGCCTGGGCGGCGCTGGCGGCGCCGCCGCCGTCCCGCGGCGACCACCGCGGACGCGCCCACGAGCCCCCCGAGCAGGAACGAGCGCAGGCGGTCACGCTTCCTCTCCCCGTCCATGCGAGCATTCTCGCGCATGCGGATCTGCGCGATCGGCGACCTGCTGCTCGACGTCATCGTCCGGCTCGACGGGCCGATCGGGGCCGACACGGACACCTACGGGCGGACGTCCGTCGCCGCCGGCGGCCAGGCCGCCAACGTCGCCGCCTGGGCCGCCGCGCTCGGCGGCGCCGGCCGCTTCGTCGGGAAGCGCGCCGCCGACCCGCCCGGGCGGCTGGTCGCGGACGAGCTCGCGGCGCGCGGGGTCGAGCTGCTCGGGCCCGTGGTCGAGCGAGGCACCGGCACCGTCGTCTCGATCGCGGCGCCCGACGGCAGCCGCTCGATGCTCTCGGACCGCGGCGTCGCGACCGACCTCGAGCCGGAAGAGGTAAACCCCGCCTGGGTGGACGGCTGCGACTGGCTGCACGTCCCCGGCTACAGCCTCGTCCGCCAGCCGCTCGCGGCCGCCGCCACCAAGGCGGCCGGGCTGGCGGCCCGCGTCTCGATCGACGCCTCCTCCACCGCCGCGATCGAGGAGGTCGGGCCGGAGCTGTTCCGCGAGCTCGTGCGCGACCTGCGGCCCGAGGTCGTCTTCGCGAACGAGGCGGAGGCGGAGCTGGTCGGCGAGCTCGACGGGGCGACGGTCGTCGTCCACTCGGGCCGCGGCTGCCGGGTCGGGCGCGAGTCGTTCGCCGCCCTCGCGACCGAGGTCGTGGACACGACCGGCGCCGGCGACGCGTTCGCGGCCGGGTACCTCCTCGGCGGGCCGGAGCTCGCGCTCGAGGCCGCCGCCCGCTGCGTCGCGAAGCCCGGGGCGATGCCGTGAAGGAGCTCGTCGCCGTCTCCCGGGAGGTCCGGGACGCGCTCGACCGGCGGCAGCCCGTGGTGGCGCTCGAGACGACGCTCGTCGCGCACGGCTTCCCGGACGGGAAGGGCGTGCAGGTCGCCCTGGAGTCGGAGCGGCGCGTCCGGGAGGCGGGCGCGGTGCCGGCAACCGTGGGCGTCCTCGACGGCCGCGTCCGGATCGGCATCGAGCGCGAGGAGCTCGAACGCTTCGACGCGAGCGCGCGCAAGGTCGGGCCGCGTGACCTGGCCGCCTGCGCGGTTCAGGGAGCGCTCGGCGCGACCACCGTCGGCGGCACGCTCGCCGCCTGCCGCGTCGCGGGCATCGGCTTCCTGGGCACGGGCGGGCTCGGCGGCGTCCACCGCGGCTGGGCGGGCCGGCCCGACGTCTCCCCCGACCTGGGCGAGCTCGCCCGTTCGGAGGTGCTCGTCGTCTCCTCCGGGGTCAAGTCCCTGCTCGACGTGGCCGCAACGGCCGAGGTGCTGGAGACGCTCGGCATCCCCGTGCTCGGCTACCGCACGGACACGCTGCCCCTCTTCTACGCCGCCGAGGGCGGGCCGCCCGTCTCGGCGCGGGTCGACAGCCCGCAGGAGACGGCCGAGGTCGCGCGCGCTCACTGGACGCTTGGCCGGCGCTCCGCGCTCGTGCTCGCGAACCCGCCGGCCGACCCGATCGACGTCGAGCCGCTGATCGAACGCGCCGTGGCGGCCGCCGAGGCCGAGGGAGTGACCGGCCAGCGCGTGACGCCGTTCGTGCTCGACGTCCTCCACCGGGAGAGCGGCGGCCGCACGCAGGCCGTCAACGAGCGCCTGATCGCCGACAACGCGGCGCTCGCCGCGGAGGTCGCGGTCGCCTACGCGGAATGAGGATCTCCGCGCTCTTCGTCGCGGTCGCCGCCTTCTTCGTCACCGCGCTCGTCGTCTCGAACATCATCGCGGTCAAGCTCGTGGAGATCTCGGGCCAGGTCTTCCCGGCCGGGCTCGTGATCTTTCCGCTCTCGTACCTGCTCGGGGACGTGCTCACGGAGGTGTACGGCTTCCGCGCCGCCCGCGCCGTGATCTGGCTCGGCTTCGCCTGCAGCCTGCTTGCGGTCGGCGCGATCCAGGCCGCGATCCATCTGCCGGCGGCCGGCTTCTGGAGCGAGAACCAGAACGCCTACGCCTCGACGTTGGGGACGACCTGGCGGATCTTCCTCGCCTCGCTCGCGGCCTACCTCGTCGGCGAGCTCGCGAACGCGACCGTGCTCGCGCGGATGAAGGTTGCCACGCGCGGTCGCTGGCTCTGGTCGCGGACGATCGGCTCGACGGTCGTCGGGCAGGGGCTCGACTCGCTGATCTTCGTCACCGTCGCGTTCGCGGGCACGGGCGCCGGCCTGGCGAACCCGATCGTGACGACCTGGCTGATCAAGGTCGGCTACGAGGCCGCGGCGACGCCGCTCACCTACGCCATCGTGAACGCGCTCAAGCGGCGAGAGGGGCTCGACGTCTTCGACGCCGACACTCGACTGACGCCGCTGCCGCTGCGACGATAGGCGCGTGCTCGAGCTGGTCCCCGCCCTGCTCACGCTCGCCGGCGCGAAGCCGCCGACGGGCCTCCCGGCCCATACGGCCGGCTACACCCAGCGGACGAAGCTGAACGCGAGGCCGATCCCTCCGCGGCGGAGCGCGACGCGCACCTCGGCACCAAGAACGTCTACGCGAGCAAGCTCCCCCGCGCCGGCTCGTCCACGTACCCCGTCGGGACGGTGATCGTCAAGGAAGTCCGGCGGCCGGGGACGAAGGTCGTCGGCGTCGTCGCCGCGATGCGGAACAAGGCCGGCGTGAGGGCGAACGACGGCTGGCAGAACGATCGAGTGGAGCCGCCCGGCCGCGGGCAACCGGTTCACCGTCCTCGCCCCAGGGGCAGGCTCTGCTGCTTCTCCCGCCACGTGCAGGCGAAGACGCGGGACTACGTGTTCACGCGCCGCAGGTAGTAGCGCGCGAAGTAGAAGACGGCCGCGAAGACACCGAAGAAGAACGTCGCCACGCCCCAGGCCGTCGCGCGCCGGTTCCCGTGGCGCTCGGCGTGGTTGAAGACGACGAGGGAGAGGACGACCGCGACGACGAGGGCGAAGACGAACTGTCCGGTGCTGAACGGCACCGGGGAGCTATTCGAGCAGACCCAGGAAGTCGTCGACCGAGAACGCCGGCATCGTCTGGAACTTCGAGCTGCCGCGGGCGCTGAGCGCGACCGAGATCCGCGCCATCGTTGCGTCGTCGGGGGCCTCGATCACGTTGACGAAGTCGAAGGGCCCGAGCGTCGCCCACTGTTGAACCACGCGCGCGCCGAGCTCCTCGACGTCACGGTTCACCTCGCGCAGGCGCTCCGGGTTCGACTTCAGCGTCTGGACGCCCTGGACCGTCAGCGTCGACAGCATCACGTACGTCGGCATCGCTCCTCCTTGTCGGTGCGCCCGAGTCTACGAGCCGGGCCGCCTGGTCGTCGTAGAGCAGCGTTGCGCCGAGGTAGAGCACGGGCTGGACGACGAGCACCGAGAGGAACCCCGCGGCGGCGAGCGTCGTCTCCGCCTGGCCACGGAGGAGGAAGAAGAGGCCGTAGGCGGTGACCAGGCCGAGGAGGATCAGCGTCGCGAACGTCCCCAGCGAGTGGACGAAGTCCGCCCGGGCGAGCGCGATCCCGCGCCCGAATGCGTCCCGGAAGCCTCGACCCTCGAGCACCGCCGCGGGGACCGCGAGGCCGACGAGCGCGAGCCAGATCGCCGCCGGGATGAGGAAGAGCGCGAGCAGGATGGAGACGGGCACGAAGACCGCGAAGCCGACCGCGATCGCCGTTGCCGCTTCGCGCCGGGATGGGCGCCGTTCGTGGACGACCAGGACCGCGCCGTAGTACGAGACGGCCTGGGCGAGCGCGAACACCGTGAACGGCCAGACGTAGCTCGCGGGGGGCTCGAGGAGCGTCTGGCCGACGCCGGCCAGCGCAGGCGGCACGCCGAGGGCGAGCGCCCGCCAGAAACGCCGGCCGTACAGCCGCAGCGTCTCGGCGACGAGCTGGCCCACGGTCCGCGCGCCCGGCGGCAGCGCGGGTGGCCTGATCACTCCAGGGCGTCCAGCAGCCGTGGCACGGCCTCCTTCAGCGCGGCGAGCCCCCGCTCGAAGTCCCAGCGGGATCGGTCCGGCTCGTCGACCTCATTCGACACGGTGCGCAGCTCCACCGCCGCGACGCCCACGAGCTCTGCGGCCCGCAGTACGGCGAACCCCTCCATCGCCTCGATGTCGCAGCCGGTCGTGCCGCCGACCGCGGCGCTCGTCCCGATCGGCTCGACCCTGGCCTCGGGCAGGGCTGCCTGCGCGGTGGCCAGCAGACGCTCATCGGGGAGCGCCAGGCGCGGCACGTGGACGTCGGCGTGCAGATCGCAGTAGCGCGCCTCCGAGCCGAGGACGAGCGTGCCGGGCTCGAGCCCGCGGCCGCCCGCGAGACCGACGAGCAGCAGCGCCTCGGGCGCGGAGCCCGCGAGCGCGCGCCCGGTCGCGATCGCCGCCTCAACCGGGCCGATCCCGCATGCGAGCGTCCGCGCGCCGGCGGCGCACTCGAGCTCGCGGGCGGTCGCCGCGACTACCAGGAGGTCCATCGGGGGAACGTACACCGGCCATGCGCCTCCTCTTCGCCAACCCCAGCTCCGGCAGCGCCGACGTGCTCGACGAGCTTCGCCGCGAGGCGGCGCGTCGCGGCATCGAGGTGCGCGACCTCGCCGAGCTCGAGGCGAGCGACGCGGAGGTCGTCGGCGTCGCCGGGGGCGACGGCTCGCTCGCCGCGGTGGCCGGGGTCGCGCTCGACCGTGACCTGCCCTTCGTGGTCGTCCCGCTCGGCACGCGGAACCACTTCGCCCGGGACCTGGGGCTCGACCCCGACGACCCGGTGGCCGCCCTCGACGCGTTCGACGGGCCCGAGCGCAGGGTGGACGTCGGCCGGGTCAACGGCCGAGTGTTCCTGAACAACGTCTCGCTCGGCGCGTACGCCGCCACGGTGCACGAGGAGGGCGCCGGCGCGCTCGCCCCGCTGACCCGCTGGCTGCTCCGCTTCCGGCGCGCGCCGCTCCGGCTGCAAGTGGACGGCGAGGAGCGCAAGGTGCTCGTCCTGCTCGTCGGCAACAACGAGTACGACGGCCGCGGCTCGCGCGAGCGGCTCGACGCGGGCACGCTCTCGGTCTACGCGCTCGAGCGCGGCCGCTTCCTGCGTCTACGACGCGACACGGAGCTCGGGAGCCGCTTCGTCGTCCACGCGAGGCTGCCGCGCGTGCAGGCGGCCATCGACGGCGAGCCCGACGAGCTCGACTCGCCCCTCCGCTTCGAGCTCGACCGCTGCGCGCTCCGTGTGAGAATCGCCGGGTGATCCTCCGCCTCGAGGAGCTCGAGTGGATCGAGCGCGACGACGGGCGCCGGCTCGCGCGGCTCTCCGAGGGGATGACCCACCAGCGGGCAAACGTGTGGCGGCTTCCGCCGGGCACGAAGGGCGTCCGGCACCTGGAGCAGATCCAGGAGGAGGTATTCGTCGTGCTCGAGGGGCGCCTGACGCTGATGCTCGGCGAGCCGCCGGAGCCGAACGAGCTCGGTCGAGGCGACGTCGCCGTCGTGCCGCCCGGAACGCCGCTCCAGGTCAGGAACGACGGCGACTCGGAGCTCCTGCTCTTCATCTCGGGCGCCCCGCCCGTGTCCGGCCAGGCGGAGTACCTCGAAGACGCTTAGGCGGCGTTGAACAGCGGCGAGCCGTCGCGGCGGTGCGAGCGGACGACGACCGCGACGCCCGCGAGCCAGACGGTCGCGATGCCGGCGTAGACCCAGCCGCGGAAGGTCGGCGCCTCGGCCGTGACGCCGAAGATCGTCCGTGCGTTGATCAGCACGATGAAGCCGCCGACGAGGGCGCCCAGGAGCCGCGCGGTCACCTTGCGAACGAGCCAGGCGGCGAGGGGCGCGGCGGCGAGGCCGCCGATCAGCAGGCCGAGGAGGACGTCGCGCGCGATCACCTCGCCCCCGAGCGCGAGCAGGAACCCCGCGCTGGCCGCGAGCGCAACGAGGAACTCGCTCGTGTCGACGGAGCCGACGACCTTGCGCGGCTCCATCCGCCCCGACGCAAGCAGCGTCGGCGTCGTCACCGGCCCCCAGCCGCCGCCTCCGCTCGCGTCCACGAACCCGCCGGCGAGCCCGAGCGGGACGAGGTAGCGGCCGCGGACGTACCGCCGGCCCTCGCGCTGCTCGAGCGCCCGGAAGGAGAAGCGGACCAGGACGTAGACCCCCAGCAGCAGCAGGATCCCGGCCATCCACGGCTTCGCCACCTCGGCCGAGATGCCGCCGAGCACGAGCGCGCCGATGAACGCGCCGAGCGCACCGGGGATCCCGATCCGGCGGACCGTGCGCCAGTCGACGTTGCCGAAGCGCCAGTGGGAAGCGCCGGAAGCGGCGGTGGTCCCCAGCTCGGCGAGGTGGACCGACGCAGACGCGACGACCGGGCTGTAACCCGCGCCGAGGACGAGCGTCGACGACGTGGCGCCGTAGGCCATCCCCAGGGCGCCGTCGACGAGCTGCGCCGCGAACCCGATCAGGGCGAGGACGATGAGCGTCTGCAATGCTCTATCCGATTATCTTTATAAGAAATGTCAGTAAAGTCATCAAGATCGGCACGATAAGTTCCACCGGCCGGGCTTGTCAAACGTGAAGGAGGCGGCGATGTGGGTTTCGCGGCGAACGGACTACGCGTCCCGCGCCGTGCTCGCGCTCGCGCTCGCGGACGGCGGCCCACTGAAGCTCGACGAGCTGGCCGCGACCACGGAGGCGCCCCGCTCCGTGCTCGAACAGGTGATGCCGGTGCTCCGGGCGGCTGGGATCGTCCGCTCTGCTAGGGGGCCGGAAGGCGGCTACCGGCTCAACCACCCGCCGGAGCAGATCACGCTCGAGCGAGTCGTCCGGCTGTTCGAGGGGCAGCTGGCGCCGATCGGCTACGCGACGCGGAGCGAGCCCGACCCGTGTCCCGAGATCGTCGAGCGCTCGCTGAAGGAGACGTGGGCCGAGGTGCGCGACGCGACGATCGACATCCTCGGCCGCGCGACGTTCGCCGACCTGGCCGCCCGGGCCCGGCGCTAGCCGCCCGCGCGGCAAGGGACTACGATGAAGGGGCGGCCGGGGTCCGTGGCCGACGCTCCCATGGCAGAGCTCCCCGTCGGCACGGTCACCTTCCTCTTCACGGACATCGAGGGCTCGACCACGCGCCTGAAGGAGCTCGGCGTGGAGGTGTACTCCGACCTGCTCGTCCGGCACGGCGAGCTGCTCGGACGGGCGATCGCCGCGCACGGGGGAGTCGAGGTCGAGAGCCTCGGAGACGGCGTCTTCGCCGTGTTCGCCGACGCGACGGCGGCTATCGCCGCGGTCGCGGAGGCCCAGAGGGCGCTCGCCGTAGAGACCTGGCCGGGCCGGAAGCCCGTCGGCGTGCGCATGGGGCTGCACACCGGAGAGGCGCTCGTGCGAGGTCCCAACTACGTCGGCTACGCCGTGCACCACGCCGCCCGCATCGGCGACATGGGCCACGGCGGCCAGGTGCTCCTCTCGGGGCCGACGGCGGACCTCGTCGCGCACGACCTGCCGGAGGGGGTCCGGCTCCGCTCGCTCGGCACCGTCGCGATCGCGGACGCCGACGGTCCGCAGCCGCTCTACCAGCTCGAGATCGACGGCCTCCGGACGGACTTCCCGCGGCTCCGCACCCGGCAGCGGCGCGTGCTGGCCGCGTCCCCGGACCGGGTGCTGGAGCGCACGAGCGAGCTCGCGACCCTCTCGGAGCTGGTCGAGGCGGCCGCCGCGGGCTCGGGCCGGTTCGCCGTCGTCCTCGGCGAGGCGGGGATCGGGAAGACGACGCTCGTCCGCGAGCTCCGCCACGCCGCCGAGGCCCACGCCATGGACGTGCTCCAGGCGCGCGGCGGCGAGCTCGAGCACGAGTTTTCCTACGGCATCGCCCGGCAGCTGTTCGAGGCCCGGATCGCCGGCGCGACGCCGGACGCCCGCAGCCGGCTCGTCGCGGGGTCGGCGGCGCTGGCGGCGCACCTCTTCGAGGAGACGGCCGTGCCTACCGGGGGCGCGGGCCCCGTCGACACGTCCTTCGCCGCGCTCCACGGCCTCTTTTGGCTGACCGCGAACCTCGCCGAGCAGCGGTCGCTGCTGCTCCTGATCGACGACCTGCACTGGGCCGACGAGCCCTCGCTCCGCTGGCTCGGCTACCTCGTACGCCGGCTCGAGGGCCTGCCGGTGCTGGTCGCCGTCGCCATGCGGCCGCCGCACCAGGGCTTCGAGCAGGAGCTCCTGGCCGAGCTGGTAGCCGACCCGGCCACCCACAGGGTGCTCCCGAAGACGCTCAGCCGGGAGGCGGTCGAGGCGCTCGTGCGGAGCACGCTCTCGGCCGACGCGGACGAGGTCTTCTCGGCCGCGTGCCACGAGGCGACCGGGGGGAATCCGCTGCTCCTCCGGGGCCTGCTCGACGCGCTGGCGCAGGAGCACGTCCCGCCGCGCGCCGAGCACGTGGGCGCGGTGATGGAGATCGGGCCGAAGGCCGTCTCCCACGCCGTCGACCTCCGGCTGTCGCGGCTGCCGAGCGAGGCGGCGGCGCTCGCCCGCGCCGTCGCGGTGCTCGGCGACGACGCCGACCTGGGCGCGGCGGCGGAGCTCGCCTCGCTCGACCGGGAGGTCGCGGCCTACGCCGCCACGTTGCTCGAGCGCACCGCGCTCGTCCGCTTCAACGTCACGCTGGGATTCGTCCACCCCGTCGTCCGCGCGGCGCTCAACGCACAGCTGACGCCGCCGGAGCGCGAGCGCGCGCATGCCCTCGCAGCCGAGGCGCTGGCCGGCCGGGCCAGGCCGGAGCGCGTGGCCGCTCATCTCCTGCAGACGCCCCCGACCGGCGCCGACTTCGCCGTCGACGCCCTCTCGAGCGCCGCCGACGGCTCGCTGCGGCGCGGGGACCCGCGCGGCGCCGCGCGCTACCTCCGCCGGGCGCTCGAGGAGGAGCCCGCCGACAAGACTCTGCGCTGCGACCTGCTCTACCGGCTCGGCCGGGCGGAGCGGCTGCTGACCAGCCCGGCCGCCGCGGAGCCGCTCCGCCAGGCGCGCGAGCTCGCGGACGGTCCCGAGCGTCGGGGCGAGATCGCGCTCGAGCTCGGCACCGCGCTCTTCTACGGGCAGCAGGTCGAGGAGGCGATCGGCGTGCTCGAGTCGGCGATCGCGGAGCTCGACGCGACCCACTGGGAACTCCGCCGCGTGCTCGAAGGAGCGCTTCTCAGCGTCACGAGCATCTTCCCGCCGCTCTACCCGATCGCGCTCGCGCAGATCGAGCGGCTGCCCGAGGTCGGGCTGGAGGGAGACGTCGGCTCGCGGATGATCGACGCGATCCTCTCCTACGACGACGCGAGGCGGCTCGCGCCGTGCGACGACGCGATCGCGCGGGCGCGGCGGGCGCTGGCCGGCGGCCCCCTCTACTCGGAGGACAACGCGGCGTTCGTCTTCGCCGCCTACACGCTCGTGCTCGCCGACCGCTTCGACGAGGCCGAGAGCGTCTGGGACCAGGCGTGGGCGGACGCGCAGGCGCGCGGGTCGATCTCCGGCTACGCGATCGTCTCGACCTTCCGCGCGTTCCTCGAGCTCCACACGGGGCGGCTAGACGAGTCGCTGACCGACGCCCGGAACGGGCTCGCCGCCTGCCAGGAGTACGGACTCGTGACGGCGATCCCGTACGCCGTCGGGCACATCGCGGACGCCGCGCTCGAGCTCGGCGACGTGGCGACCGCGCAGGCCGCCGTCGACGGCCTCGACGCGGCCGCCGACGGCAGCCATCTCGTCTGGCCCTTCCTCGACTCGCGCGGCCGCACGCGGATCGCGGCCGGCGACCCCGCCTGGGGCCTGGAGGACGTGCTCGCCGCCGGGCAGCAGTACGAGGCGATGCGCGGCCGGAATCCCGCCCTCTTCCCGTGGCGGACGACAGCCGCGCTCGCCCACCTCGAGCTGGGCGACCGCGACGAGGCGGCCCGGCTGGCGCACGAGGAGGTCGCGCTCGCCCGCGAGTGGGGCCGGCCGCGGGCGCTCGGTCACGCTCTGCGCGTCGCCGGAGTCGTGTCCGAGGACTCGGCGCTCCTCCGCGAGGCGGTCGAGGTGCTCGACGGGTCACCGGCGCGCCTGGCGCGCGCGAAGGCGCTCGCCGACCTCGGTGCCGCGCTGGCGGCGGCCGGGGAGGCCGACGCGGGCGAGATCCTGCTGGAGGCCCTCCGGCTCGCCCGCGCGCTCCGCGCGGCTCCGGTCGCCGCCCGGGCCGAGACGGGCCTCCGGGCGCTGGGGGCCGACGTGCCGCCGGAGCCTGTGACCGGCCTCGACGCGCTCGCGGCGCCCGAGCGGCGGATCGCCGGGCTCGTGAGCCAGGGGCTGGGCGTCGACGAGATCGCCCAGAAGCTGTTCCTGACGCCGGCGACGGTCGAGGACTACGTGGAGCGGGCGCGCGCGAGGCTCGGGGAGGCGGTGCCGGCGGCGGGCTAGGCCGCGGCCGGCTCGGCCGCGGGCGCCTGCTCGAA
>JACVRU010000058.1 GCA_014534295.1 Thermoleophilia bacterium
CCGCGGCACTCCTGGCGCTCCTCTGGTACGGCCGCCGCTTCGCGACGATCCCGCGGGCCGCCCTTCGGCGCGCGTAGCCCGCTCGCGCTTCGCATTTCTCCACACCGCCGCTCCCGTGAAGGCTTCCGCCGGGCTGGCCCTCTCCGACTCCGCCGTCCACGACGGTCGAGCGCGGGCGCGGACGTAGATCGAGGGGGCTGCCAGCCGCCGACCGAGCACTAACATCGGGCCGGTGCCCGTCGCCTCGCCCGAGACGTACCTCGCCGACCTGAATCCCGCCCAGCGCGAGGCGGTGCTGAGCACCGAGGGGCCGCTGCTCGTGATCGCGGGCGCGGGCTCGGGGAAGACCCGGGTCCTCACGCACCGGGTCGCGCACTTGATCGGCGCCGTCGGCGCGAAGCCGAACGAGATCCTGGCGATCACCTTCACGAACCGGGCCGCGAACGAGATGCGCGAGCGGCTCGAGCTCCTCCTGGGGGAGACCTCCCGCAGCCTCTGGATCCTCACCTTCCACGCCGCCTGCGGCCGGATCCTCCGACGCGAGGCGCCGCGGCTCGGCTACCGCTCGAACTTCACGATCTACGACCAGGCCGACCAGGTGCGCCTCGTCAAGGCGGTGCTCGAGGAGGAGGGCTTCGACCCCAAGCGGTTCACGCCGCGCGGCATCCACTCGCAGATCTCGGCTGCGAAGAACCGGCTCGTCGGGCCGGGGGAGTACCGGCAACGACTCTCGACCTTCTACGAGCAGACGGTTGCCGACGTCTACGAGCGTTATCAGCAGCGGCTCGCCGACTCGAACGCGATGGACTTCGACGACCTGCTGTTCCTCACCGTGGAGGTGCTCGAGCGGTTCCCCGAGGCGCGTGAGAAGTGGCAGAAGGCGTTTCGCTACGTCCTCGTCGACGAGTACCAGGACACGAATCACGCCCAGTACCGGCTGCTCCAGATCCTCGGCGAGCGGCACCGCAACGTCTGTGCCGTCGGCGACCCGGACCAGTCGATCTACGCGTTCCGCGGGGCAGACATCCGCAACATCCTCGAGTTCGAGCGGGACTTCGGCGAGACGCGGACGGTCGCGCTGGAGCAGAACTACCGCTCTACCAACAACATCCTCCGGGCCGCGAACGCCGTCATCGCCAACAACGCGGAGCGCAAGCCGAAGGAGCTCTGGTCGGAGCTGGGGGAGGGCGACCCGGTGCGCGCGATCGAGGTCGAGGACGAGCACGCGGAGGCGCGCTTCGTCGCCGCGGAGATCGCCGCGCTCGTGGAGCAGGGCTATTCCGGCACCGAGATCGCGGTCTTCTACCGGACGAACGCGCAGTCGCGGGTGCTCGAGGACGTGCTCGTCCGCCAAGGGATCGCCTACCAGGTGATCGGCGGCCCGCGCTTCTACGAGCGCGCCGAGATCAAGGACGCGATCGCCTACCTGCAGGTGCTCGACAACCCGTTCGATCAGGTGTCGCTCCTGCGGATCGCCAACCGGCCGCGCAGGGGGATCGGCGACACGACGCTGGCGCGGCTCGGCACGTGGGGCACGGCCCAGGGCGTCTCCCTGTGGGAGGCGATGCAACGGGCCGAGGAGGCGGGCGTCTCCGGGCCGCCGCTCCGCGCCGTGCAGGGGTTCGCAACGCTGATGCAGTCGCTCATGTCGGCGCGGCAGGAGCTCGCCCCCCCGGAGCTGCTCGAGCGGGTCCTCGAGCGCTCGGGGACGCTGGACGCGCTCGAGGCCGAGCGGACGATCGAGGCGCGCGGCCGGGTCGAGAACCTCCAGGAGCTCGTAGGCGTCACGCGCGAGTGGCTCGCCGAGGCCGCCGAGCCGACGCTCTCCGGCTTCCTCCAGGAGATCTCGCTCTACGCCGACCAGGACGCGCTGCGCGGGGAGTCGAACCTCGTCACCCTGATGACGCTCCACAACGCGAAGGGGCTCGAGTTCCGTGCGGTCTACGTGATCGGGATGGAGGAGGGCGTCTTCCCGCACTCGCGCTCGATCGAGGAGCAGGGGATCGAGGAGGAGCGGCGGCTCTGCTACGTCGGGATGACCCGGGCGATGGAACGGCTCACGCTCACGCACGCGTCGGCGCGGTCCCTGTGGGGTTCCCGAAACTACAACCTGCCCTCGCGCTTCCTCGATGAGTTGCCCGCCGAGGGCGTCGTCCGCGAGCGGCTGCGGCCCGGTTCCTGGGGGAGCGTCTCGCGGGGCGTGCAGCCGCGCGACGACGTACCGGCGCTGGCGACGGGCGACTCGGTCCGGCACTCGACGCTCGGCGAGGGCGTCGTGGTGGGACTCGAAGCGGGCGGCGTCGTCGTCGTCCGCTTCGCGGGGGACGGAAGCGAGCGGCGCTTGATGCTGGAGTACGCGCCGCTGGAGAAGATCGCCAGATGAGCGTGGAGATTCGGGTACCGAGCGAGGAGGAGCGCAGGGCCGCGATCCGGGTCGCGGAGACGGCGTTCGCCGACACGATCGAGGACGCCGACGTCGAGCGCGAGGAGCGGATGATGCCGCTCGAACGGGTGCTCGTCGCGTTCGACGACGGGCGCCCCGTCGGGCTCGCGGCCGCGTACCGTTTCGAGCTCTCGATCCCGGGCGGGCCCGTGCCGTGCGCCGGGGTGACCTGGGTGGCGGTCCTGCCGACGCACCGGCGGCGCGGGATTCTGCGGCAGCTGATGGCGCGACAGTTGAACGACGTCCACGAGTCGGGCGAGCCGATCGCGGCGCTCTGGGCCTCGGAGGCGGCGATCTACGGCCGGTTCGGCTACGGCATCTCGGCGCCGACGCTGCGGATCGAGAGCGACAGCTCTCGCTTCTCGCTCCGCGAGGATCCCTGGCCCCCGCCCGAGGCGAGCTGGACGCTGCTCGACGGGGAGGAGGCGTTCGTTCGCTTCCCGCCGATCTACGAGCGCGTCCGCAGCCAGCGCGCCGGGCTGCTCGGCCGGGACGAAGGCTGGTGGCGCGAATACCGGCTGGCCGACCCGGAGCGGTGGCGCCACGGCGCCTCGCGCAAGTCGTACGCTCTTCTCCAGCTGGACGGCGAGGACGCCGCCTACGCCGTCTACCGCGTGAAGAGCGAGTGGGAGCGCGACTTGCCGGTCGGCGAGGTGCGCGTGACCGAGGCGTTCGCGACCACGCCGGCCGCGGAGCGGGAGCTCTGGCGCTACCTGTCCGGCGTCGACCTGACCGTCAAAGTGAGCTACTTCTCCGCCGATCCGGCCGCGTCGATCTTCCTGATGGTGCGCGACCCGCGCGGCCTCCGCCCGATCGTCCACGACGGCCTCTGGCTGCGGCTCGTCGACGTCGAAGCGGCGCTGGCCGCTCGCACATACCGACCGGGCGACCCCGTCGTGCTCGAGGTGCGGGACGACCTCTGCCCCTGGAATGCCGGCCGGTTCCGCGTCGGCGAGGGCGCCGAACGGACCGACGCCGAGCCGGATCTCATCCTGGACGTCGCCGACCTTGCCTCCGTCTACCTCGGCGCCTACGACTTCGTCCGGCTCGCGCGGGCGCGGCGCGTGGACGTCCGGACGGCGAGCGCGGCCGAGCGCGCGAGCGACCTTGTCCGCACGCCGCTCCCGCCCTGGTGCCCGGAGATCTTCTGAGATCTGAGCTACCCTCTGCCGCTGCATGCGGCTCCCCCTGCTGCTCTGCGTCCTCGCCGGGACGATCCTCCTCGCATCTGCCTCTCCCGCGGGGGCGGCCGTCGACGTGGTCCTCGACGCCGAGCCCGCGCCGCGGCCGGCGCTCCTGACCACCGTCGCCGAGGTCCTCGCACAGATCCGCGTCGAGCCGCCGCCCCCGCCGCAGCCCGAGCCTTTCGCGCTCCTCTGGCCCGCCGACGGCGAGCTGACCGACGGCTTCGGGCCTCGCTGGGGGCGACTCCACGCGGGGATCGACATCGGCATTCTCCGGCGCCTGCGGGTCATCGCCGCGGCCGCCGGCCGGGTCGACGCGGCCGGACACCTGCGCGGCTACGAGGGTTACGGCAACGTCGTCCTGCTCAGCCACGGCCAAGGCCGCAAGACGCTCTACGCGCACCTTTCCCGCGTGGGGGCGCGGGTCGGGCAGCGGGTCGAGGCTGGGGAGCTGGTCGGACTGGCCGGCTGCACGGGCAGCTGCACGGGCACGCACCTCCACTTCGAGCTGCGCGAACACGGGGTCACGGTCGACCCGATGCCGTTCATGACGGGCTAGAATTCAAACCCCAAGGGCGGTTAGCTCAGTTGGGAGAGCACCAGCTCGACAAGCTGGGGGTCACTGGTTCGAGCCCAGTACCGCCCACCTCGGAAACCGGCTGGAAACGGCCGGTTTTCTGCATCATGGGCGCCGTCCCCTTCGACGCGCTGCCCGCCCGAAATCGGCCGCGGTCAGGATTTGGTCAGGTCCCAAAGTCGATCTGCGCTAGTCGGGCGCGGATGTCCGCTCCTCGCTGAGCGCGGGCGAACTCGACAAGCTGGGGGTCACTGGTTCGAGCCCAGTACCGCTCAAAGAAAACACCTGCAACAGCGCAGAATCGCGTTGTCCGATTAGGCGAAGGTGTTCGCTCGATGGCAACGCTTGAGCTCAAAGTTGAGCGCAGATCGCCGATCAGGGCGGTGGGCGACTTCCCGCCACCAGCGGTAGGCTCGGCGTGCTGCCACCGAGAAAAGGAGGTCGTGGGTCCCGCGCTGGCAGAGGGCGTGCCGAAAAGGACGAGGTGAGCGCAAGTCACTTACCCCACACGAGGGTCGTCGGGAGGTCTCACCCGTCGTGCGAGCAGGCGCGCCGCAGGTACTTGGAGCACTCCTCGTCTGTGAGCGAGCGCGTGACGCGGCCGCGAGCGGCCTCGATGAGTCGATTGACATCGAGTGCGTGCACTCGCACGCGCTGACCTCCACGGGGGTCGCGGTCGAGGACCGCGAGTAGCGCGCCGTCCGGGCTGAGGGCAAACGTTCGTAGGGAGCCGCCTGGGACGCGGGCGATCTCGTCACCGACTCGGTTGTCCCTCCACTCCCGCACGACGACCGGGCCGCCCGCCTCGATCGCGAGCCGCGTCCCACCGCGACCGAACGCGATGCCCCTCACGGGATGCCCTGTAGCGACCTGTCCGACCTCGCGACCGCTCTCTGCGTCGCGGATGGACAAGCCCGACCGTCCACCGAGAAGCACGAGGGAGCCGTTCGGGCTCCACGCGGCCTGCGCCGGCCCACTTCCGAGCTCATGCCGGAAGCGCTGGAGCACTCGACCGCTCTGCACGTCCCAGACGGAGACGGCAGAGCGAGAATGGACGAGGACTCGTGTTCCGTCGCTGCTCCACGCGACGGGCTCGGGCGCGTCGAGGCGGCCCGCGTCGTGCGCGCGGTCGGCCACGACCATCTTCCGGACCAGGCGTCCGTCGGTCGTGTCGAAGACGCGAAGCCTCGCATCCGCACCGAGCGTGGCGAGCCGTGACCCGTCCGGGCTGAATGCGACTCCCACGACCGCACAGAATCGTCCGCGCTGATCCGGCTTGCACCCGCGCACCGTCGAGAGGGCGGCGCCTCCGTCGTACGGCGGCGAGCGGTACCTCGCGCTCGTCCGCAGCGCGTACACCCGAGCGGTTCCGTCGCGGGAGGCTATCGCCGCAAGCATGTCGTCCGCGCTCACGGCGACGTCGACGACGTCGCGAGCACGCCACCGGTCGCGGCTCCCCAGCGTCCATTCCAACCGTGCGGTCGGGATGTTCCAGACGCGCACCGCCCCTTCCGGGGCGGCGGGTGCGACGAGCCACTTGCCGTCGGACGTTAGCTCGACGTCACCCGGGGCGTCTCCGTCGGGCCCTGGAACCGACAGCACCTCTCCGCGACCGGCGCCCGACAGGTCCCAGACCCGAGCGCCCCGAAGCGGCCCCTCGGCGTTCACCAGCCGGCTTCCATCGGCGCTGAAGGAGAATTCGTAGAGCTCCTGCTCACGCTGTGGCGTCAGCAGATCGCGGACGCCTGAGGTCGTCACCTCCCAGACCTTGCCGATAGCGGCAAGACGCGTTCCGTCCTGGCTGAAGGTGATGTCCTGTCCGTTCGGGAAGAGCCGGTCATAGAAACCGGTCTGCCCGACGCTGTCGAACACGTCGAGCCCCGGCAGTCGGAAGATCGTCGCGCGGTCGGGGTGCGCGGCCGCCACGAGTCGACCGTCGCTGCTGACGTCGAGGTCGTACGTCGGGTGTGCATCTTCGACAGCTGCGACCTCCTCGCCGGAGGCAAGGTCGATTACGACGATTCGGGATCCGAGGTCACGATCCCGAGCAACGACGAGGCGCTCTCCCGGGAGAAATGCCACCGCGAACCCGGTGTGCGACCTCTTGGCGGTGAGGCGCGAGATAGTGTGCAGCCGTCGGCCGGTCTCGATGTCCCAGACCGTCGCAGTACCCTTTGCGAAATCGACGGTGGCGACCCGACGGCCTTCGAGGTCGAAGCGCACACGGTCGGCCGCCCCAGGGAACGTCCTGACAGCTGCTCCCGTCGCGGCATCCCAGATCCGCGTCGTCCGGTCCTGCGCGGCGGTGGCGATGTGGCGGCCGTTCGGGCTGTACTCGACGGACTCCACCGATCCGACGTGGCCGCGAAGCCTAAGGAGTGCGGCCCCGGTCCGCGCATCGTAGACGGTCGCCGTCGGTGCCCCGTCGACCGTGGCGGACGCTCCTCCGTCGAATCGCGCCCGATCCTCCCAGGTCACTGCCTTGTCGTCGATGACGAACCGAGCTCCGTCCGGGGACATGCCGACATCGAAGCCCACAGCCCTCGCGACCAGCCTCTCCATGGCGACGGGCGCCGCTCGGTCGAGGTCGAATCCGGCGTTCGGTACCGCGACGACGGTCCGGAGTCTCGAAAGGGCGTCCCGCAGGACGTGCTCGGCTTCGGGAAGCACGGTTCCGTCGTGCGCGCGCGTGGTCTCCGCGGCCTCCAGGCCGAGCAGGATGCTGCGCTCCGGGTCGACGTCCAGGCTCGCTCGCGCCCACGTCGCGAGCTGGAGCGCCTCCGTGATCCGGGCATCGTCCGTGGCCTGCTGGTCCTGCATCACCACGAGCGTGGCGGCAAGCGTCGCGGTCGCAGCGAGGGACGCAAGGCCGGGGATGATCCACCGGCGGCGAGCACGCCGACCCGCGGGATCGGCTGTGGTGGCTCGGCCCGTCGAGTCGCGCAGCCGCTGCCACCGACTGAGCAGCGCCTCGTAGTCGACCTCGAGCGGCTCGACGTCGAGATCGAGCGAAGGGTCGTGGTTGAGGATCCGCCGCTCCAGCTCGCGAAGCTCGCGCGAGGGCTCGAGGCCGAGCTCCTCGGTTAGGTACATCCGTGTCGTCTGGAAGGCGCGGAGAGCGGCGCCCTGCCGGCCCGACCGATAGAGGGCGAGCATGTGCTGGGCCCGGAAGCGCTCCCGGTCGGGATACTCGCTGCAGAGCGCGTCGAGCTCGGTGGCGAGCTGCCCGTGGTAGCCCATCGCAAGCTCGGCCTCGATCCGCATTTCGAGCCCCTCGAGCCGAAGCTCCTCGAGGCGATTCGCCTCCACCTCGAGCGCGAACGACGGTTCGAGATCTGCGTAGGGAGGTCCACGCCAGAGCGCGAGGACAGACCGCAGACGCTGAGAAGCCTCTGCAGGATCCGCCTCCCCGCTGTCGCGGGTGCGCGTGACCTCCTCCTCGAACTGGACTGCGTCCACCTGGCCAGGTTCCACGTCCAGCCGGTACGCGCCGTTCTCGTGAACGATCACCGCTTCGAGCTCGTGACGAAGGTTCGAGATGTGTGTCTGGAGCGTCGAGCGGGCTCCCGAAGTCGGCTCGTCTCCCCACAGGGCGTCGATCAGCGCCTCGACGGAAACCGCCTTCCCCGCCTCGGCCGCCAGTAGCGCGAGCGCCGTCCGCTGCTTCCGGCTTCCGAGCGGAACCGGAGCTCCGTCTCGCAGGACCTCGAGCGGCCCGAGGACACGAATGTGCACCTGAGCACGATAGGACGGATCAGCCACGAACTCCAAGTATGCGAGCATCCGCTCCAGAGGCGCTCCAGCCGGCTCACCTGAAAGGTAGAGAGGCGCTCAAGGCTCGATGTGGATCGAGTCGAGGATCGCACCCATGTCCGCGCGGCGCTCCACCGGCGAGTCGGGCGACCAGTTGGCCGGGATCAGCAGTCGAGTGCCCTCGACGTCGAGGATCCAGATCCCTCGGCCGACGCCGCCTCGCCTATGCGGCGGCCGGCTCGAGGCACTGAACGATCCAGGTGGAGATCGTGATGCTCAACGCGGCTTGCCAGAAACGCGCTGACGACCTCTTCGGCCGACTCGAGCCCGGCGACGATCCCCTCGAAGTCGGTCGCCGTGTCGACGACTCAGACGTCGACCTCGGCGAGCACCCGATCAAGGTCATCGCGGTCGTCGGCATGCGCCTCGAGGAACGACGGGTCGTCTTAATCCTGCGGGGCGTCAGGCGCCCGCTGAGCGACCGCAGGCGGCCGCTGGATCGCGCGGGCAGCGGCTCGGCAGGACGCCGCTAGAGCGGCTCGACTTCCTCGCAGTGCTCGGCCGCCCACGCGAGGAGCGCCACGTCCTCGGCGGCGTCCGGATCGTCCTCGTCAAGCTCACGAAACGTGAGCGTCCTCCGGACCGATGCGCTCGGCGGCCGCGGGTAGCTCTGCGTCACCGCCGCGGGCCAGGCGCTCGTCAGCGACCGCTTGCCCGGCGGCGTGCGCAGCCTCGTGGCCCGTTACGGCGGCCAGGAAGTCGCTTCTCCGGAGGGCCTGCAGCCGGCTCTCCACCAGACTGGTCACGGTCGCGGTCCGCGGCACGCCGTGCAGGAGCGCGATCTCGCCGAAGTAGTCGCCCGGGCCGGCCGTGCCGCGGACGCCGCCGGCGTCGATCTCGACGGCGCCCTCGGCGAGGATGAAGAAGCGGTCACCGACGTCGCCCGCCTGGATCACCGTCTCGCCCGGGGGGACGGTGATCGCCTCGAGGTTCGCCGCCAGGCGCTCCTTCGCGGCCAGCGAGAGCGGGGCGAAGATCGGCACGCGCTCGATCAGCTCCACGCCCGGGACCGGGGCGATCTCCCGGTCGATCGCGGCGAGCCGCCGGTACGAGAGCAGCGTCAGCAGCGGCAGCACCGAGCCCACCGCCACGAAAGCGGCGCGGGGGCCGATCGCACCGACGATCGCCGGGGCGGCGATCGAGCCCAGCGCGACGCCGGCCATCGCGAGGCTCCAGATCGTGCCGAGCGCGCGAGTCAGGACCCGGTCGGGGACGAGTCGCTGCAGCAGCGTGAAGACGGCGACGTCCTCCACGCTGTTGGCGGCGCCGACGACGGCGAGCAGGAGGAGGGCAGCCACGAGCTCGGACGACGGGGCGATCAGGACGATGGGCATGCCCCAGAAGACGAGCGAGATGCCGAACGGAACCGCGAGCCGGCGCCCGCGCAGCGTCATCGCGCCGACGGCACCCAGCAGGCCCCCGACGCCGATCGATGCCGTCAGGTAGCCGACCGCCTCCGCTCCGGCGTCGAGCACCCGGAACGCGCCCACGACGATCAGCACGTTGAGGCAGCCGCGGACGAACGTCTGGGCGACCATCAGGCCGACGACGAGGCGAGTCCTCGGTGTCCGGAGGATGGCGTGGAACCCCGCGGCGAACATCCGCCGCGGCGCCGCGCCGCCTGAGCTCAAGGCGACGTCGACACGGCCGCGAACGCGGACGCGCCAGACCGGCACCGCGGCGAGCACGAGGGTTGCGGCGCCGACGGCGAAGACGGCCCCGGCGTCGGCGAGTGCCACGAGCGCAGCCGCGAGCAGCGGGCCGGCGAGGGTGCCGAGGCTCTCGATCGTGGACGTGGCGCCGTTCGCAGCGATCAGCTCCCGCGGTGTCCGCGCCAGCGAGGGGAGGAGCGCCTGCAGCGCCGGCCTGATCAGCGTGACTGCCAGCCCGACCAGGGCGGCGAGCGCGAAGACGACGGCGCCGGCATCCGCGGCGAAGGCGGCCGCCGACCCGGCGAGGGCGGCGGCGCCGACGAGGATCATCGCGAGCAGGAAGCGCTCGCGCGGGAAGCGGTCGCCGAGGGAGGCCGCGAACGGGGCGACGAGGGCGTCCCGCTGAAGCCTGAGGTGGCCGGCGACACCGCCAGATGCGGCCGCGCCGCACGGGTAGGCGAAGATGCCGATGGCGACGTAGTGGGC
>JACVRU010000127.1 GCA_014534295.1 Thermoleophilia bacterium
GGCCGGCGCTCGCCATCCAGCCAGCGATGCCACCAGCGGTGGGCAGTCGCCGGCGAGACGCTGAAGGCGGCCGCAGCCGCTCTCAGCGAGAGACCGCCCCCGATCGCGGCGACCAGGGCGAAGCGCCCAGCCAGTCCGAGCTTGGCGTTAGCGTGCAGATACATCCGTGCCCTCCTTTGAGCGTGAGTCCGGGAAGACCCACAGCCTCAAAGGAGGGCCGGATAGACCGTCAGCCGTTCACAACCTCTGCAGGCGGGACATCTAGCTACTGGCTCGAGCAGCGCTCGGCGCCGAGCTCCCGCGCCAGCGCGCGCAGCTCCTGCGTCACCGCCTGCGTCCGCCTCCCCACCGCCCTGGCCTCGGCCTCGTGGCCCCGCTCCGCAGCCGCCGCCAGGTCCCGCGCGAGCCGGAGCGCCTGCTCGACCTTGGCGACGTAGGCCTCGATCCGATCGTCGTCGGGCCGCGGCAGGGCGCGCAGCTGCCGGAGCTGCTCCTCGACGGCGGGGGCGGTGGCGTCGACGTACGCGGGCACCTCCTCGAGCGCGCCGGGAGGCGCGACCTCCTGGACGCGGTCGTCCGCCTGGGCGCAGATCGCGTCGGCCTCGGCCGCCCACTCGTCGAGCGTCGGCCCGCCCCCGCCGCCGCAGCCCGCCGCGAGCGCCGCGACCGTCAGGACGAGAGCAGCGCGAGCACCTCGTCGTGCTCCGGGAACCGTCCCTCCCTCTGCTTCGAGAACAGGAGCCGCCCGTCCGCCAGAACGTCGAACTGGCTCTTCTCTCCCTCGACGATCGCCGCCTCGACGCCCGTTCGCTCCGTGATCTCGGCCGCGAGACTCGCGGCCCGGCGGTCGTAGCCGTCTCAGACGGGGCAGTAGTGGATCTCCACCTTCACCGCGTCTAGGCTATCCACATGGGTCGAGCGCAAGGCGACCTCGACGCCTGGACGCTCGCCGCCTTCGCGGGCGTGGTCGTCGTCGGGGGCGCGAACTTCGTCGCCGTGAAGGAGACGGTCGGCGAGCTCGAGCCGCTGTACGGGGCCGCCACGCGGTTCGGCCTGGCGTCGCTCGTCTTCTTCGCGATCCTCGCTCTCACGCGCACCCACCTTCCGCGCGGGCTGGCGCTCGTGGGCGCCGCACTCTACGGCGCGCTCGGCTTCGGCACCGCCTATGCACTGATGTACTTCGCGCTCGTCGAGCTCACCGTCGGCGTCGCCGCCGTGCTGATGGCGTCGGTGCCCGTCTTCACGCTCCTGCTCGCCGTGGTCCAGCGGCTGGAGCCGATGACGCTGCGAGGCCTCGCCGGGGGCGCGCTGGCCGTCTCCGGCATCGCGGTGCTCTCAGCCAACTCGCTCGGCGGAGACGTCCCGCTCCGCTACCTCTTGGCGGCGATCGTGGCGCCCGTCGTCGTCGCCGAGTCGACGATCGTGGCGAAGCGGTTCCCGCGGACCGACCCGATCGCGACCAATGCGGTGGGGATGCTCGTCGGCGCGGCGCTGCTCGCCATCGCGTCGTTTGTGGCCGGCGAGGCATGGGTACTGCCCGAGACGGGCAACACGTGGCTGGCCGCAGCCTGGCTCGTTCTCGCCGGTTCGGTCGGCCTTTTCTGGCTCTTCCTCGTGGTGGTCAAGCGGTGGACGGCCTCGGCCTCGACCTTCGCCATCCCGCTGATGCCGGTGGTTGCCCTCGCGCTCGCCGCGACCCTCCAGGGCGAGGGCATCGGCTGGCCCGAATTGGCCGGCGGGGTACTGGTGATCGGGGCGGTGTACGTCGGCGTGCTCCGCCGGGAGCGCGAACGGCCCGAGCTGGCGCCCGCCGACCCGGGCGGCTGCCGCGGCGCCGAGGAGGAGGACGATCGGGCCCGCGCGCCCGAAGCGGCGCCTGTCCCCGCCCGCTCCTAGCGGGAGTCGTGGCCTTCCGGGCGGGTTGCGAGGATCGGCCCTGCGATGGTTGCCTGGCTCGCGATGATCACGAACCAGACCGGCTAGACCGCCGCTTTCGGAAGCAGCGGCCGAGGAAGCGGCGGGACAGGACTCGATCCGCGGCCCTCGACCGCCGCTGCTCGCGCGCCTTCCCGCTCCTGGAGCTTGGACCGGCTTCGCGAGGAGATCTGGACGCTGACCGGCCTCGTCAGGGTCGTCGTCCGCCGGCGCGGGCGAGGCGGCTTGAGCCGCTCGCTCTCCGCCCGCCTGCCACCGTGACCGACGTCGCGCGCGAGATCCACCACGCGCTCGCGTCCGGCTGCCGCGGGGGGCGCGTCTGGGGCGAGTCGACGCGGTTTGCCGGCCAGCGCGTCGGCCGCGATCACGTCGTCGCCGACGGCGACACGTGGAGATCGTCGTGCGCTAGATCGTCTTGAACTGCTCGAACGGCTGCCGGCAGCTCTCGCAGTAGCGAATCGACCGGCACGGCGTCGGCCCGAAGATGTTGTCGAGCCGCGTCTCCGTCGAGCCGCAGTACGGGCACCGGTAGGCCAGTGCGGTCAGCTGGACGAGGGTGGGAGCGCCCGCCTGCCGCGGCGCCGGCGGCGCGAACCCGGAGGCGCGGAGCTGCTCGCGGCCCTCCGGCGTGATCCGGTCGGTCGACCAGGAGTCGTCGAGCACGACCTCGACCTCGGGCTCGGCGCCGAGCTCGCGGATCTTGTCCTCCATCGCGGCCCGCATCGCCTCCTGCGCGGGGCAGCCGAGGAACGTGGGCGTGAACTCGACCCGCACGCGCTTGCCCTCGACGGCGACGTCGCGCACGACGCCCAGGTCGACGAGTGAGATCACCGGGATCTCGGGATCCGGGATCTCCGCGAGCGCCTCGTGGACGCGAGCTGCCGTGATCACCAGGCCGCTCCTGGGACGCTGCGCCTGACGCTCGTCATCTCGTCCCAGAGCCCGACGAACTCGGGCGTCGTCCCGTCGCGCCGACCCACGAGCGGCCGCAGCTCCTCGAGCGCCGACTCGAAGCGCGGCTCGCCGCGCAGACGCTCGGCCCACATCTGGGCGTGGATGCGGTGGTACGCCTCCTCGCGGTCGATCTTCGCCGCCAGCCCCGAGACCTGCGGATCGTCCGACGACATCAACTCCTTCACGCGGCGCTCGTCCTCCTCCTCGTAGAGCACGTGTCGTGCGATCGTCCGCGCCCAGTCGGGCACGAGCCGCAGCTGGACGAGCGCGGAGCAGCGGTACTCCCCGGGCTCGCGGTCGAAGGCGAGCTCGTCCGCCGTCGTGCCGCGCTCGCGGGCGAGCAGCTCATAGACGGCGCGCGCGTGACCGATCTCGTTCTGGGCGATCGACGAGAAGGCGACGTCCTCCTCGAGGAAGGGTGCGATCCCCGTCCACTCGGAGTCGCGCCAGCCCAGGACGAGCTCGTCGTCAGCCAGCTCGAGCAGCCGCTCGCTCACGCGCCTCCTTGAGCTTCTCCTTCAGCGAGTAGCCGTCGACGCGGTGGTAGTTGCGCTCGAGCTCGTCGACGAAGTCGTCGATCTCGAGGACCGCGTCCCGCGGGACGACCCAGAGCGCCTGCGACTCGGCGCGCCGGCCGTAGAACTCGCGCGCGTACTCCTCCGCGAAGGCCTGGTCGGGCGCCTGGAGCGAGCCCGCGTGCGCGAACGCCTGGCCCTTGCGCTCCTGCCGGAAGACCTCCCAGATCATTGAAGATCACGCAGCCTCGGCGAGCATCACCCGCCGCACCCACGCGGTCTCCTCGCGGGTCGCGCGTCGGAAGCCGAGCCGCTCCTCGGTCATCGGCCCGTGGCCGGTGACGACGTGCTTCAGCTCGTCCCAGTCGGGCTCGGTGTACTCCCAGACGCCGTCGCCGTTCTTCCGCAGCCTCGGGTCGGGGACCGTCAGCCCGAGCTCCAGGATCTGCGGGACGTAGCCGTCGAGGAACTGCTGGCGCGCCTCCTCGTTCCCCTGGCTCTTGATCCGCCAGACGTACATCGGATCCTGTTCCGCGGGGATCGGGTTGCCGTGGAAGTGCATCAGCGGCCCCCACCAGCGGTCGAGCGCCTCCTGCACGAGCTCCCGCTGCTCGTCGGTTCCGTTCATCATCGTCAGCACGACGTCGCGCCCGTGGAGGATGTGGAACGACTCCTCCCAGCAGATCTTCTTCATGATCCGCGCGTA